>DAONFA010000001.1:136569-172806 GCA_035403355.1 Candidatus Cloacimonas sp.
GTGCAGGAGTTACTGGAGCAGGCAAAAAGTACCGGCGGTCGCCGTACCGCCGTTCCTGGAAAATGAAAATGACAGTGCAGGAGTTACTTGAGCAGGCAAAAAGTACCAGCGGTCGCCGTACCGCCGTTCTTGGAAAATGAAAATGACAGTGCAGGAGTTACTGGAGCAGGCAAAAGAGATAGGGTTAACTGAAAATATTCCTTTTACCGATTTCCGGTTTATAATATCCTTCTATTTGCAGCTTAGTTCCAACGAGATTTTTTTGCATCGGCAGCGCGTTTTAACACCGGACGAAAAGGAAAAGATAAGTATTGCGTTTAAGCGTTTGGCAAAAGGTGAACCGCCTCAATATATAATCGGGAGAGCATATTTTTACGGTTTGGAACTGAAAGTTAATCCTGCAGTGTTAATTCCGCGTTTTGAAACAGAACGCCTGGTAGAGCTAACTTTACAGCGTTTACACGGAACAGAAACTATATTGGATATCGGGACGGGTAGTGGCGCAATTGCCATTGCTTTAAAACAAAATCTTAATTCCCTAAATGTTTTGGCAACCGATATCAGCCCGGAAGCATTAGAAATTGCCAAAGATAATGCAGCAAAATATCAGACAGATATTCATTTTTATCTGGCAGATTGCTTTCCTGCCACAGGGCATACATATTCCGCGATTATTTCCAATCCTCCTTACATCAGCCAGGCGGAATTAGCTGTTTTGGATCAAAGGGTTAGGGAGCAAGAGCCCCGTTTAGCTCTATTAGGAGGAATAGATGGTCTTGAGTTTTATCGGAAATTGTTTCGCTATAGTTCCAGTTATCTTATAGAAAACGGATTTCTGGCTGTGGAGCATAGCGAAACACAAAAGGATGAGCTGATTGCCATAGCCCAAAAAGAGGGCTGGACAAAAATTGAGACCTTCCAGGATTGGAACGCGAGAGATAGATATCTGTTTCTTTATAAAGAAAAAGGAATTACCAATGGAACGCTTTATAATTGAAGGAAACCGCGATTTAAAAGGAACAATCTATGTTAGCGGAGCCAAAAATGCAGTTTTACCTGCTATGGCTGCCTGCCTTTTAGCACCGGGAAAATCGGTTTTGCGTAATGTTCCCGATTTGATAGACATCAAAACGATGTCCCATCTGTTAAGAATTATCGGAGCCCGAGTTGATTTTGAAAACGGCAATATGAGTATTGATTCGCGGGATGTTTGTTTTTCGGAAGCGCCTTATGAACTGGTTAGTAAAATGCGTGCCTCAATTTATGTTTTGGGACCTCTTTTAGCGCGTTTAAAGGAAGCTAAAGTTTCTTTTCCCGGTGGCTGTGCTATTGGCACCCGACCCATTGACTTACATTTACAGGCAATGGAAGCATTGGGAGCACACATCTCCGTGGACTTTGGTTATATAAACGCCCGAACAGACGCTCTTCAAGGCAATGATATTTATTTTTCCAAATCCAGCGTCGGTGCTACAATTAATGCCCTGATGGCTGCAGTTTTAGCTAAAGGGAAAACAAGAATATTTAATGCTGCGATGGAACCGGAAGTAGATTCCACCGTTGACCTGCTAAATAAAATGGGTGCCAAAATAACAGGCAGAGAGACAACTACCCTGGAAATTGAAGGAGTGGCAGAACTTTTCCCGGTGGAAATGACAATTATTCCCGATAGAATTGAAGCAGGAACTTTTCTCATCGCTGGTGCTTTAAGTAATAATCCGGTTACAGTGGCTAATTGTGAACCGGCACATTTAAGTGCGGTCTTGAAAAAATTGCGGGAAGCCGGTTGTGAGATGGAAATGGAAGATAAAGCTATAACCGTTATACCGCCTGCTTCTATAAAACCTGTAAATTTAATGACCCTTCCTTATCCGGGCTTTCCTACGGATTTACAAGCCCAATTTACCGTCTTAATGTCCCTGGCAGAAGGGGTTAGCTTTATTGAGGATACCATCTTTCCGGAACGCTATATGCACATTGCGGAATTGAATCGTCTGCAGGCAAATATTAAAATTGATAGAAACATAGCTGCTGTGAGAGGGGTTAAAGAACTTAGCGGAGCGGAAGTTATGGCTACAGATCTGCGAGCAAGCGCAGCTCTTGTTTTAGCAGGAATGGTAGCAAAGGGAACTACCATCATCTCCAGAATCTATCATATTGACCGCGGCTATGAACAGATAGAAAAAAAACTAAATTCCATCGGAGCCAAAATTAACCGCGAGGAAGTTTCTTGAGCAATATCCTCTTATAACTAACAGGCATTATTAAAGCGGATATCAATTGCCAATTTTTCCTTTCTCACTGCGGATACATTGATGGTATTATTGGTATAACATTCCCATATCGCGATACGGGAACGATACGGGAACGATACGGGAATGATATGGACACGATCCAAGAAGTAAGAAGGAAGGTTAAACAAGGCAAATAGGGGAGTTCAGGTTAAATGAAATCAATTTCTGAAGGAAGTTCTCACTGTCCCTCAAGATATTATATAACAAGAGAATATCCTTACTACTACGCAGTTAGAAAACAGCAATAACCTCTGTTTCGTTACCTTTAAGCAAATAATCGGCAAAAGCAGCTGAATCTGAATGCTCATAAACGGCAGGAGTCCTTACTGCCAAAAATGTATGTGCGCAAGGGAAAAATTATTTCAGCAGTAACGACTCCTGACCTGTTGTTCGTTTATTTAGACCGGTGAGAACAGTAATCCACACCCGATTGATATTATTTCATTTCATCAATACCATTTTGCGGATCCGGGTATCTTTTTCATTACTTACACTATAAAAATAGATACCATTGCCAACTTGCTTATCCGATTCATCGGTTCCGTTCCACACATAGTGGTGTTGCCCTTTTGGCAGAGCGCCATTATAAAGGGTTTTAACCAATTGTCCTTTGATATTATAGATTTTTAGCTTTAAGGAAGGGGTATTATCCTTCAAAGTAAAGCTGATAGTTGTTTCAGGATTGAAGGGATTAGGATAGTTTTGCTGCACGCTCAAACTCTGTAAAGACGGTGCTGAATTATCGCTAACGGCATTTGTCCCGCTTACTTTTTGAGCATAAAGACCCAAAATTTCGGTTTTACCGCTGGAGCGTCCATCCGCCCAAATAATGTAAGCGTGATCGTTCAAAATGGCATTTTTAGGTTGATATTGCGATCTTACTGCATTACAAAGAATCTCTCCATTGCCGTCTCCCATCATTTGTCCATCGTGGCTGATATATCTGTAATAAAGGTCATTTTCAGTGCCAAAGTAATCAGTCCAGGAAATGATATAGTTATTATCGGGGAAACTGGAAAGGGATAAATATTGTTGAGTTGAATCCTTTTGGACAACATAGTAACCGCCATTCCCCCATAACGGTTCACCCGGGAAGGAATATTTTTGTGCCATAATATCTTGCATTCCGGCTATGTTTTCACACCAGGCATAAGTAATTCCGCTACTATTAACGGCAATGGAGGCCTGTTCCTGTTCGCGTTGATTATCTGCCAGGTTTACACCCAAAGGATCCCATAAACGGGTTCCATTTTCCGAGATATGCTGTCCCCAGTAATTAATCAGAAAATCTTGTCTTAAGTCCCTCCACATCACAAAGATGCCTTCGGGAGTGAGAGCTGCCTCAGGATACATTTGTTTGGTGTCATAATCATTATAAGTAGATGCCTGTAAACCTTCATCAGTCCATCCATCCAGTGCAGAACCATCTTCTGCAACCCTTTTAACCCATATTGTTCGGGAATCCACATTGGGATTGATTCTTTCCCAAACATAATAATTCTTTGCCAAACCGTATAGAGTGCATTCATTATTCAAATTACCCTGGGGAAGAAAGGAAATTAAAACACCATCGGGTCCCCACATTTTTTGGTTGTTATAAATCCGCTGTCCATAGATATAGTAAAAGAAATTAGTGCCTAATGGCTGATAATCAGACCAGCCAAAATAGAAAGAACCGTTATAATAGCTGACAAAAGGGTCTTTCTGACGGATAGAAACACTATTGGTTAGTTTTATGCCAAAATCTCCCCATAACCTTTGTCCGTCAGCGCTAATAAGCTGAGCATAAACATTGGGGTCGCTACCTCGGGTATCTTCCCAAATAATAGCTATTTGATCATCAGGGGTAACAACAGCATTAGGGGTTAATTGATATCCCGCTACAGATTCGGTTACAGGTCTTCCATTGGGCTCTAAATCTACAGTTCCGTCAGGATTAAGAAACTGGTAAAAAATGCGATAGCCGTCATTGGCAAAACGCGTATCCTGCCAAATAATAACAACATCCGAACTGCGTTTTAAAATGAGGTAGTTTTTCAAAGGAGTATCACCACTCAATCCCCAAAAGACCTGAATTCCATTTTCCGCTAAAAGAGGAGTGCCTGCATAAGTGAGTGCCTGATAATAGATGCCAACGCTACCATTGCGAATATCCATCCAATTGATAAAGATGGTATTATTGCTGATTTTAACTAAACTGCCGTTCTGTTGATTGGGAGCAGTGCAAATCGGTTTTCCGTTGGCTTCCCATAAAGAAACACCTGCAGCAGAAAGATGCTGAGCATATATATCATCGTTAGGTGCATTGCCATTGCGTAAATCATCCCAAACCACAAAACAGCCGCCATCATTATCAGGAACCATCCGTGGACCTATTTGCGCATATTCTGCAGTGCATAAAGGAATTCCTGCAGCATTCCAAAGTTTAATACCTGCCGCTGAAACTTTTTGAGCAAAAAGATCAGCATTCTGAGTATCAAAACGATGATCTTCCCAAATAATGATTGCTCCGTTATCGGAAGTTTTCACAATGCGAGGATTCAATTGCGGTCTTGCCAAACTATCCTGCTCACTGTAAATTATCAAATAATCGCCCCAAAGCAAGTCCCCTGCCAAATTGATTTTCTGAGCCATAATATCAGGATCGTTAAAGCGTTTATCCTGCCAAGTAAAAACAAATTCGCCTCCGGTTAAGGCAGCCATTCTAATTTCAGCTTGACTTCCCGGCGCATTGCTGATTGCTACGGCATTGGGCCATAACATTGTGCCGCTGGCATTAAAACGCTTTACATAAAGATCATCGTTATCAGCATAAGTATGCGTGTAGGCAATAATCATCCCTCCCTGTCCATCAGGAAGCATTGTATTTTGTATTTCATCGCCTAAGCCATCAGCAACGGGAATTCCATCTATCGTCCATAAAGCACTTCCACTTGCAGAAAGATGCTGACTGAAAAGGTCTTTACTGGGATGACGACTATCAACCCAAACAATATAAACTCCGCCTTCATTATCCGGCTCCATATTGAGGGAAATCTGCATTCCCCAAAGCGTGCAAACTGGAACTCCACCCGCCTGCCAGAGCAAATTTCCCTGCTCGTCTATCTTCTGAGCAAAAACATCACCATCCAAATCAAGCGAGAAATCTATCCAGGCAATAACATAATTATTATCACTGGTTCTGGTGATAACAGGATCTTCCTGGCGATCCACTTTGCCATCTATCAAAACCGGTTCTCCCCAAACTAAATTTCCGGAACTATCAACTTTCTGTGCCCAAAGGTCTCGTTGAACCAATTTTGTATCTGACCAAACATAAATTGCACCGCCATCAGTGGTCTCTGTCCCGGTGCGAAACCATTCAATATTAACTCCTTGACGAATAGCTACCTCTTCAGTCCATTCCAAGGTAGCAAAAAGCCCTATAACCATAAGGGCAAAACAAAGCGCTATCGCTATCTTCTTCATTCATATCTCCTTCTGTAATAAAAAAACTAACTTTACATTGCTGCTTTTTTCCTCTGCAGGAATAACAAGCAAATACAACATTACTACGCCTATACTATGACTACAGTTTTTTGCTAAATAATACTATTTGCCTGTCCGCTAAATAAAAATCATTAAACTACTATTCAATATATGCAAGATTTCTTCCAAACAAGCGGTTATTGCAGTTTGGGTTTTATAGCCGCTGTTCTAAGATAAGCATACTTTATTGCTTTGGAGAGAACTATTCCTGTTTTGTAAACGCAGGAATGGCAAAGGGAAAAGGGTTGCGAAATAAGCTTTGACAAAATGCGCTGGTATAAAAAAATGGTTAAACTTGCCTGAAAAGATTGGTAAAAAGCGATGTAAAATACAGATAAAAGGTTAGTTGATAAAGGCATTAAGAGGTAAGAGTGGAGTTATTTTTCAGGTTATTTAAAAGAGATTTTATCAGATTAGAGGTTATGGTAAGTGCATAGCCGAATAGGATATGCAGAAAGAGGAAAATTAACTGGAACAAGCAATAAAAAGAGAAGAAAATAAAGTGTTTTCTAAGCTAATATTATTAACGGGAAATGCAAATCGTCCTTTGGCAGAAGAGGTTTCCCGCCATGCGGGAATTCCCTTGGCGGATATTGATTTATTTAAGTTTTCCAATGACGAATCTTTTGTAAGGATCAATGACAATGTTCGCGGAGCTGATGTTTTTGTTATTCAGCCGACTTGTTATCCTGTAAATGATAATTTAATGGACCTGTTGATTATTATAGATGCGTTGAAAAGAGCTTCGGCACAGCGGATAAATTGTGTTATTCCCTATTATGCTTATGCGCGTTCCGATAAGAAAGATCAACCGCGGGTACCTATTACGGCAAAATTGGTTGCAGATTTGATTACGATTGCAGGAGCGCAAAGAGTTATTACTGTAGATTTGCATGCAGATCAGATTCAGGGTTTTTTCAATATCCCTGTGGATCATCTTTATGCTATACCTACATTTGCCCGCTATTTTAAAAGCATTATGCCGATGGATGATATTGTTGTTGTTTCACCCGATTCCGGAGGAGCAAATAGAGCAAGAGCTTTGGCAAAACGCTTGAATTGTTCTCTGGCTATTGGTGATAAACGCAGAAGCGGAAATGAAGATAGAACCGAACTCTTAAATATTATTGGCGAAGTTAATAATAAAACGGCTATTTTGTTTGATGATATAATAGACACAGGCGGAAGTTTGATTAAGGTGGCTAATGCTTTAGTAGATAAGGGAGTTAAGAAAATCTATGCTGCTTGCACGCATGGCGTTTTAAGTAGCAATGCTATCTCCGATCTGGAAGCATCCCCGATTGAAAAACTTTTTATAACTAATACCATTCCTCTTTCAGAAGAGAAACGGCGCTGCGAAAAAATAGTGCAATTGTCTATTGCCGAAATGCTGGCAATAGCAATTAAGAAAGTTCATCTGGAAGAATCAATAAGTGTTTTATTTAGATAATATATGGAGGAATAAATGATATTTAACCTGAAAGCTACCCCCCGGAAAACAGTAAAAAAGTCCGATTTGCATAATCTTAGAGCAGAAGGATTGATACCTGCCGTATTATACGGACCGCAAATGGAAAGTATAGCTGTAAGCATTTCTAAAAGCGAATTTACGCAAATGTATAAAAAAAGCTTTGCAGAAGTAAGTTTTTGGGATATTGAGCTAAATGGAAAACAGTATCATACTATTTTGAAAGACAAACAGATGCATCCTGTTTCCAGAGATATGTTGCATCTTGATTTTATGACTGTTTCCGCAGAAGCGATTATTGAAGTGGAAGTTCCGATTACAGTTACCGGCGAACCAATTGGTGTGAAAGAAGGCGGAATGATGGAAATCGTGCAACGCCATATTAAGATTGCCTGTAAAGCGAATGAAATTCCGGAAGATTTAACTTTGGATGTAAGTAATTTGAAGATGGGTGATTCTCTGCACATTCGTGATTTAAAGCAAGGTAACTGGCAAGTGAAAGAACACGGAGATGTTACTTTGGTAACGATTCACACTCCGAAAGCCGAAGAGAAGACACAAACAGCTGCAGCTCCAACTGCTGAGGAACAAACAACTTCCGAATCCGAAAAATAATGCTGACCGATGAAACTGATTATAGGGCTGGGAAATCCGGGAAAGGAATTTGAAAACAACCGTCATAATTTGGGATTTATCTGTCTTAACCGTTGGGCTTTAGACAGGGATAAGAATTTTGTTCAAGGCGATGTTTTTGATTATCTTGTTCTCCCGAGAGCTGTTTTGATTAAACCCAAAACCTATATGAACTGTTCCGGCGAAGCAATAAAACAGTCCCTGAAGCTATGGAAGATTTCTGAATACCTGGTTATTTATGACGATATAGAACTTCCCGTTGCCACAATTCGTATTCGTCAAGGGGGAGGAGATGGTGGTCATAACGGTATCAAATCACTGTTAAATGTTCTTGCCCCGGAAGACCTGAAAAGAATTAGGATAGGAATTGGCAGAGATAAAGAGATTGCTCCGCGAGATTATGTTTTAGGTGATATTTTACCCTCAGAATGGGAATTGCTGAATCCTGCTATTGATTTAGCAGGTAAATTCATTGATCTTTATATAAAATACGATTTCAACGCGGTGTTGAATGAATATAGTATCTGGAAAAAATCCTGTTCCGGGACAGAAAGTTCCGGAAACATTAGTCCAAAGGAGGAAAATAGTGACAAAGGATTATGAACTAATGGTGATATTAGTTCCCACCTTAAGTGTAGAAGAAGCCAATGCAATGAATGATAAAATGCTGGCTTTGGTAACAGAGAACGGTGGAGAAATCACCAAAATTGACCCCTGGGGCAAGCGCATGCTGGCTTACCCTATCAAGAAGCATAAAGAGGGCTATTACTTCGTAGATTATTTCAAATTGGACAGCTTAGCGGTGAAGAAACTAAAAGCTCAGTTCAATATTAACGAGAACATATTACGCCACTTATTTGTGGCAAAAGATTGAGGAGAAAAGAAATGGCTGACTTAAAAGTTCCGCGATTAAACAGATGCATTTTCAGTGGTAGAATCGGTAACGATATAGAACTGAAATATACGCCTAAAGGCACTCCGGTAGTTCGGCTGGTAGTTGCTGTTGACCGTCGCTACAAGGATGAAACAGATCAATGGCAAACGGTTACAAGTTGGATTGACTGTGTAGCATGGAATAAATGGGCTGAATTTGCAGCCAATCAAGCTCACAAGGGAAGTGCTGTAATAATTGAAGGCAGAATTGAAACCCGCAACTGGACAGACCAAAATAACCAGAACCGGAAAGCGGTGGAAGTGATTGTAGATGTGATGCATACTTTGGAATGGAGACCACGCGAAGAAGGTTCTGCTCCTGTTAACGAAGAAGTTCCTTTTCCCACGGAAGAAATTACACCCCAGCATTCTCCTTCCACTACCACAACTGACGATGTTCCATTTTAGGAGTGAGCAATGAATACCAACGAAAGAAAGAAAAAATTTATCCGCAAGAAATACTGCAAGTTCTGTGCGAATAAAGAACTCGTGATTGATTACAAGAATGTGGATATTTTTAAATCCTATATCTCGGAAGTGGGAAAAATTGAACCGGCTCGTTTAACAGGAAATTGTGCTAAACATCAAAGGAAGCTTGCTCAGGAAATTAAGCGGGCTCGGCAGATGGCATTAATTCCCTATGTAATTGAGTAAATGCTGATTTTTCCCCTGATTATTGGAGCTTTATCACTATTAAGTCCTTTTTTGGCTATAATAGTGTATATGCTCTATATAGCTAAAACAGCTGAGCAGAATTTAACCAAGCCCCTGCCGGCATTTTTGTTGTTTGTTCCGGTTCCGGCAGCGATGCTTATTTTTGATACCCAAATAAGCACCCGCTTATTATGTTTGGATGCTATTTTTACCGTAGGATTGCCGGTTTTGGCTTTTCTGCTTGTGGTGAAGTATAATCATCTGTTAAGCAACGGTTTTTTGGCATCTTTCATAGTTATTGCCGCCTGGGGGATAGTTCGCTATTATTTATTCCAAACATATCAGAATGAACTTTTTGAGCAGGGGATAGCAATGGTGAAAGATAGAATGCCGTCTTTGCTGGATAATTCACTGATGGAGCAGACATTACCGCTGTGGAAAGAGATAATTCCTTCAATTTGGATTGTATCCCAATCCCTTGCCTGGCTGATTGCTTATTTGCTTTTTGAGTGGAGGTTAAAGGTACCTAATCGGATTGCGAACTTGAAGTTTACGGGGTTTTATAATCTGCTCATCATTGCTGTTTTACCGCTATATTATTTTAGTCAGACCAGAGCGCTGTTTTTGAACTTGTTGATTTCGTTATGTATAATTCCTTTTATTCAAGGAGCAGCATTGGTTTGGCAGCGTTTAGGGATGATTTTTGCCAACCGTTTTATTAGTGGTTTATTTATGATCATCATAGTTCTGTATGCCAATATTCTACTTGTCCTTTTGGGTTTCGGGAATATGTGGTTTACGAAAAGAAATATAACTCCTGGAGGAAATGCAGCATGAAAGTTATTATGCTGAAGACAATAGAAAAAGTGGGAAATCAGGGTGAGGTTATTAATGTGAAGCGTGGTTTTGCCCGAAACTATCTGATTCCCCGTGGTTTTGCCATTTATGCTACCCCGGCAAATATGAAAAATCTTGCCGTTATCAAGAATAAACTTGCCGCCGAAGAAGAAAAGTTACTTGCCGAATTAAAAAACCTTGCGGAAAAAATTGCTGCTACAAAGTTGGTTTTTATGCGCAAGGTTGATGAGAGCGGCAGTATGTTCGGTTCCGTATCCGAACTGGATATTATGCATAGTTTAGAAGAACAGGGAATTACCATTCAAAAGAATGCAGTATTTATGGATAAGCATTATAAAGAATTGGGCGAATTCAATGTGCCGATCCATTTGCATAAAGATGTAAATTGCACGCTTAATATAGTTATTGAGCCCGAACAATAATAAAACCGGGAGGTTTTAATGTCCGATTTATGGTTTAAGATCAAACAGATAATCACTTTGGTAGTGTTTATCCTTGCTCTATCGCTATTAGGAATGATAAGTGGTCAGCCCGTTATGATTGCTGGCTATGGTGTCTTTTTTCTGGTTGTAGTAGCAATAATGTTTTACCTCACTCGGAGGCGTCAACGCCATTTTGAAAAGGAGAAAGAATCATCAGATATCTTTAGAATGATCTTGGGAATCATATTATTAGTATTGGCATTGATTACTCCACCGATAATTATTTTGCGCACCAATTTAATTACTCTTCCCGATACAATTAAAAGTGGTGCAGCGTTAGCTATCGTAGCCGGGATTACCATTCTGTTTATTGCGTTAACTCTTCTGGCTGTTTATTTTATCAATAATCGCGGCAAGCAGGTTAGCAACAGAGTTATCGGTTACATTCTATATGTTATTGCTGCTATAGTCCCCGGATTTTTAATGAGCAGAGTGGACAAGACAACCCTCGGTGTCGGTTCCGTATATTATGTAGCACTGCTCGTTTTAATTCTATCTTATAGCGGCTACGGTTTAATCACTAATCGGGAATAAACAGTTTTTCAGCTGAACTTAAGTCCTTCACCGGAGAAGTAATTTTCCGGTGAGGGCTCTTTACTGCAGATGTCTTTCAGTTCTTTTTCCGAGTTATCCACTTCTCTTCTTTACCGTTTAGGTGGTGAAAAATATCGTTCTTTCATTCATATCTTTCTTGCCTGGCAGAAAGTGGTGGGGGAAATTTTGGCGGAAAGATCGCATCCATCAAAACTGGAAAACGGAGTGCTCTTCGTTACTGTGCAGAATAATACCTGGATGCAGGAATTACTGTTAAGAAAGCAGGAGATTATTTCCCGCTATAAAATCTTATACAAGGAGGAGATTGCCGATATCATTTTTCTCATTGGCAGTCCAAAACGCAAATGCAAAAGACGCAAATAGCTCCATCATTGTTATCAGCAGATTTCGGTAATTTGGCAGCCGAAATTTCCGCTTTGGAAGCTGCAGGAGCCGATATCCTGCATTTGGACATTATGGATGGACACTATGTTCCCAATCTCAGTTTCGGGTTTCCGCTCATTAGAAAAATCAGGGAATTAACCAAGCTGCCTTTGGATGTCCATTTAATGGTAACGAATCCGGATTTTCACATCCAGCTTTTATTGGAGATGGATGTGCAATGGGTCAGTTTTCATCAGGAGACCTGCTATCATAGTCACCGCTTAATTCAAAAACTGAAAGAAAAAGGGATTAAAGCGGGCTTAGCATTAAATCCGGGAACCCCGATTGGAACTTTGGAAGCCCTGTTACCAGATTTGGACTATATTTTAGTGATGAGCGTTAATCCCGGCTATTCCGCTCAGGAATTTATCCCTGCTGCTATTTACAAAATCTGGGATTTGTTTAATTTACGGAAAAAAGGCAATTATCGCTATCTGATTGAAGTGGACGGAGGAGTTACTGCTGCTAATGCTAAAGCAATTAAAGAAGCGGGAACTGATATTCTGGTTTCGGCATCCTATATTTTTAGCAGCCAGGATTACCCAATGGCAATTTCCGCATTACGCAATGCATAATTGATGAAGGATTAAAAATGTTTGATAATCTATCGGAACGGCTGGATAAGATATTTCGTAACCTGAAAGGGAAAGGTTATTTAACCGAAGATAACATAAAAGCGGGTTTGCGGGAAGTGCGGATGGCGCTTCTGGAAGCAGATGTAAACTATAAAATTGTTAAGAACTTCGTTGCGGAAGTGGAAAAACGCGCATTGGGGGTGGAGGTTTTAAAATCCTTAACTCCCGGTCAACAAGTTGTAAAAATCGTTTATGAGCAGCTTGTTAATTTGATGGATACCGAAGGTTTTCAATTCAAGGTCTATAACAATCGCCTCACTAAAGTGATGTTGGTAGGTTTGCAGGGCTCAGGAAAAACAACTGCCTGTGCCAAATTAGCTGCCTTTTACCGTAAAAAAAGCATCAAACCGATGCTTGTTGCCTGTGATGTTTACCGTCCTGCAGCCGTAGATCAGCTGAAAATTTTGGGCAAACAAATTGGAGTTCCTGTCATTTCAGAAGAGACGAATAATATTCTAAAAATTGCCGATTCCGCTTTAGCGCAAGCAGATAAGGAAATGGTTAATTTGCTGATTTTTGATACCGCAGGACGCCTGCACATAGATGAACCGATGATGGAAGAAGTGGCACGCCTGAAAACACATATCAAACCGGATTATATCTTCTTCGTGGCAGATGCTACAACGGGACAGGATGCCGTAACCATTGCCCGGGAATTTTATGATAAACTTGCCTTTGATGCTGTTATATTAACAAAACTGGATGGTGATGCCCGCGGAGGCGCAGCTCTATCAATTAAAGCAGTCACCGGAAGACCAGTAGCTTTCGTCGGCATCGGAGAAAAAGTTAGCGACCTGGAAATTTTTTATCCTGAACGAATGGCAAGCCGTATTTTGGGTATGGGCGATGTTTTAACCCTGATTGAAAAAGCAGAAGATGCTATGGATAAGGATGCCGAGGAAAAACTTGCCCGCAAAATGCTGAAAAATCAGTTCACCTTTAATGACTTCCTGAAACAACTGCAAAGCATAAAAAAAATGGGCTCGCTGGAATCCATTATCAGGATGATACCTGGTTTGGGGCATAAACTTCCTGCTGATTTGCAAATTGACGATAAAGCCCTGAAACATATTGAAGCTATTATTCAATCTATGACTGAAAAAGAACGCGAGCATCCGGAAATTATTAACGGCAGCAGACGCCTGCGTATAGCAAAAGGTTGCGGTCGCAGCGTTACGGAAGTGAACAGATTGTTGCGTCAGTTTGAGGAAATGAAAAAAATGCTGAAAAAAGTGAATACACCTCAGGGATTGAAACACATTGAAAGAATGATGGGCGGAAATAAACCGAATTTTTAAGCAATGAATTTCAGATCAACGGGAGTGCAGGGTTTTTAAATGAGGATTACAGAGGGAAAAATAAATTTAATAAGAAAGCAAAGATAGAAACAACAATTTTCAGGTTTAGTTCTTTGAAAACCACTATTTGAGCTATCGCAATGATTATACAGGTGCACAAAAATCCCTGAAAGCAATGTAATTATTGCGAGGAAGGCAAAACCCCCGCGGAAAGATAGGCACAATTTTAACAAGACCGTTCATATTTCCAACATACTCGTTCCTTTTATACTCCTTTAACGACTCTTTAACGATTCTTTAACGCGACTAAAGGAGCGTTAAAGCAGTTATAAAGAAATGTTAATTAACCAACTGGGCAACACACAATAACGCATTCGGACATAATAAGATATGATAGGAATATTTGCTCATGCAGCTCACAGCCAAAATAATACAAGAGACACCATAAACATTTATGCCAAATAAAGCAGACGAGAGAAAATCGGGTTGGCAAAAAAAGAACCGGCAATCAATTCTATCGGAATAACATAATTCAGGTCTAATTTACAATTGCTCTGTTTTATCATCTCCATAAACCAGTTTACTGCGTATCCTCGTTTTTAGTTTCAGCTGCTCTTCCGGGCTTAAAGGTGCATTTCTATGTAGTTCTATCCTTTCCAGAAAAGTTCCGGGATTGATACTCATCAGTTCAATTCTATCCGAAAGCATAATAGCTTCGTCTATATCGTGGGTAACTAAAATAACGGTTAAATTCAGCAGTTGGACAATATCTTTCAGCCATGCCTGTAATTGACTGCGGGTTAACGCATCCAGTTTTGCCAGCGGTTCATCCAAAAGCAAAATTTCGGCGCTGCTCATATAGGTTCTTAACAAAGCTACACGCTGTTTCAATCCCCCTGAAAGCTGGTAGGGTAAATGTTCGGTGTAATTTTGCAAGCCAAAAAGAGGCAGTAGTTCCATAATTTTCTTTTTTGCCTCTTTTTCGTTTCCATTTTTCACCTTCACCGGTAGCAAAATATTTTGCATTGTAGTTAGCCAGGGGAAGAGTAAATCGTCTTGGGGCATATAACCCAAATAACCGGTTTTTCCTGTAATATCCACACCTTCAAGAACAATATTTCCTTTATCGGGTTTGGTGATTCCAGCTAAAAGTTCCAAAAAAGTGCTTTTTCCGCAACCGCTGGGACCAATGATACTAACAAACTGTCCTGCGGTTATCTGAAACTGCAAGTTATCCAGAACTACAACCAGCGAATTCTTGAAGAAAAATGACTTACGAATATCCTTCGCTTCCAGGATGCTTTCTGGTGTCATATTTACTTGGGCAGGTATTCGTTAGAAAATGCTTTATTGGGATCAACTGCAAGCAGAATAAGGCGTTGCTGATACATCCAGTCACAAAATCGTTTCCAGACAGTTAAATTTTGTGTTCCCCAGGAAGAAGCATCGCTCTGATATTCTTTCGCCAGATATTGCATACTGCGTTTAACTTGCTCGGGATTTAGTTCAGGGACATTTTTCAGCAAAATAGCCGCTGCGGAATCCGGTTTGGCGATACAATACTCATAACCCTTTTTCAGAGCAGTAATAAATTTAGTGGCGGTCTCGGGATTTTTTGCCAGATAATCTTCGCTGCTGATAATAACAGGTGTATAATAGTCAAAAACAGGGTCTATTTCTTTGAGGGGTATATAGTTTAAGGCAATGCCTCTTCTTTCCGCTTCCACACCGTCCCAGCCATAATAAATCCACTCAAAATCTGCATCTTTGCCAATCGTGGAAAAGAAATCGTAAATTCCTGAAATAATGGTTACCGTATTGAAATCGGCACCATATTTTGCCATTGTTGCTTTCAAGATTGCCAGCTCGGAAGGAGAATCCCAGGAACCGTATTTCTTGCCTTCAAAATCAAGCGGACTCTTTATTCCTGAACTTTTTAACGAGGCAAAACCGGAAGTATTATGCTGAATAACAGCTGCAATGGATACCAGAGGGATGTTTTCACTTCTGGCACGAATTACATTTTCCTGATAGCTTACACCAAAGGCACTTTTTCCGGTGGCAACAATTTGGTCGGTAACATTTTGTCCCGGTTGCTGAATATCCACCTCCAAACCTTGCTCTTGAAAGTAACCCAGTTCTTTGGCTACATAAATTCCGGTGTGATTGGTATTGGGTGTCCAATCCAATGTAACTGAGACCTTTTGCAATTTTGCCTGTTCCTGTTTTTGGCTTTTCGGATTACAGGAAGTAAGGCAAAGAACAACCATAAGTGCTAAAATTAAACAGCACCAGGGACTAAAGGGATTAACACGGGTTTTCATTTATGCTCCTTTTTTTCTCATAGATTTTGGTTCCCGCAGATTTCGGTTCCCGCAGATTCCGCAGAAAAGATTTTGGTTCCCGCAGATTTTGGTTCCCGCAGATTTCGCAGATTATTATTTATCATTCTCAATTCTCCATTCTCCATTCTCCATTCTTTTCCTTCACCTTTCACCCTTCACCATTCACTCTTCACTCTTCACCGTTCACCGTTCACCGTTCACCTTTTTTACGCGCGGGGATGATACTCTTTATATGTTTCCACCAGTCGTTTCATATCTATATGTGTATAAATCTGGGTAGTATCAATAGACGAATGACCTAAAAGCGCTTGCACAATTCTTAAATTCACTCCTCCTTCCAGTAAATGGGTGGCAAAACTATGACGAAAAGTATGCGGGGTAATATCCTTCTTGATATTTGCTTTTAGGGCTGCCTGTTTTAAAATTTTCCAGAAACCCATCCGGCTCATTTTTTCGCCCCGGTTATTCAGGAAAAGGATTTCGGATTGTTTCAGTTTTAAAAGTATGGGACGGCTCTGTTTTAAATACTTTGCAAAGAATTCATCAAGCGTATCTACATAAGGCACATAGCGTTGCTTACTGCCCTTGCCGTGAACTAAAATAACCCTCTCAGTTAAATTCAAATCGTGCAAAGATACGCTTAAAAGCTCTGAAATTCGCATTCCGGTGGCATACAGCAATTCCATCATTAATTTATTGCGGATTTCCAAAGGTGTTTTTACAGGCAGGGAATTTAACAGCTGAAACATTTCATCTATACTCAGCACATCGGGCAAATGCATTCCCAGTTTGATTCTCGGCACCAAATCCATATCTACATCAGTGGGAATATCGTTGTCTTTTAAAAAACCGAAGAACTGACCTAAGGCAACGCGCTTTCTGGCAACACTGGAGTTTAAGAGCCCAATTTCCTGCAGCGAAAGAAGATACCTGGTAATATCGTCTGTTTTGTAACTACCAATTTCCTTAGGACAAAATAACAGAAAATCGCCAATATCATGACGATAACTGTCAATACTGTTTTTTGCCATTCCCCGCTCTACTTTCAAGTGATAAACAAAACTGGAAAGATAACTTTTTAAAGCGGGAGAAAGCTCTTCTTCAATCCCCGCTGTAATAGTTCGGGGTTTCTTTAGTGATGTGGACATCGTGAGGATGGCTTTCCTTCAAGCCGGCAGTTGTAATTTCTATAAATTCGGCATTTTTTTTTAATTCCTGAATAGTGGCTGCTCCGCAATAACCCATCCCGGAACGCAATCCACCCATCAATTGATAAAGAAAATCCTTAACGGGTCCTTTATAGGGAACCATTCCTTCAATTCCTTCGGCTACCAGTTTATTTTCTTCTATCTGTTCTTGAAAATAGCGGTCTTTGCTGCCTTGTTTCATTGCAGCCAGAGAACCCATACCCCGATAGCTTTTAAACCTTCTGCCGTTATAAATTATGGATTCTCCGGGGCTTTCATCACAACCGGCAAAAAGTGAACCAATCATAACTGCTGCAGCACCTCCGGCAAGTGCTTTAACAATGTCTCCGCTGAATTTTATGCCTCCATCGGCAATTACAGGTATGTTGTTTTTACCTGCCTCTTCCGCACAATCCATTATGGCGCTTAATTGTGGAACTCCAATTCCGGCAATAATTCTGGTAGTGCAAATTGAACCGGGACCGATGCCAATTTTCACTGCATCTGCTCCATTATCAATTAAATAGCAGCAGGCAGAAGCAGTGGCAACATTGCCGGCAATAACTTGACAGCTAAAGTTCTTTTTCACTTTCTGCAAAGCATTACCTATGTTTTTTTGATGACCGTGTGCCGTATCAATTACTAATAAATCTGCTCCGGCATTAAGAAGTTCTTTTGCTCGTTCAATATAATCTCCTGTAACCCCAATTGCAGCCCCCACCAGTAAACGGTTTTTATCATCCTGCACTGCTTTAGGATAATTTAAGCGTTTCATAATGTCCTTAACAGTTATCATTCCTTCCAGTTTACCATCATCACTAATTAGCAGCAATTTTTCTATCCGATGTTGCTGCAAAAGGTCAATTGCCTTGTCCATTGAAATTCCCTTTTTTGCGGTAATCAGCTTTTCCTTAGGAGTCATCAGGTCTTTCACTTTTGCCTGGAGATTGGTTTCAAAACGGATATCCCGATTGGTTAAAATGCCTATCAGGAATTCATTTTCTACCACCGGGAAACCGCCAATATGATGTGCTTCTTTCAAAGCTAAAACAACATCCAAAGTATCTTCAGGATTTAGAATATAAGGATGAGTAACTACTCCACTTTCTGCTCGTTTCACTAAACTTACCTGCTTTGCCTGGTCTGCTATGGAAAGGTTTTTATGGATAATTCCCAAACCCCCTTCTCTTGCCATAGCAATTGCCATAGCCGATTCCGTAACGGTATCCATTGCGGAACTCAAAACCGGGAGATGCAGAGTTATTTTAGCTGTTATTTTTGTGCTTAAATCTACTTCAGCAGGTAAAACTTCCGATTTTTGAGGAACCAAAAGCACATCATCAAAGGTATATGCTTTGCGTAAGTTCATTTTATCTCCTGTGAGTTATTATAAATTCGGTCGGGAAGCTGCCCAGCGACTGATTTTCTGCCTAAAATCGGGGGAGAAAATACTGTTGGGCTTGTTTTTTAAAAAGTCCTTTGCCAGGCGTTGTTCTTCAGTTTTATCGGCAACCATTAACAAACGGAGTAAAGCAGCATAATCCGCCGCAACTTCATCCTGAAAATCATATTGCAGCAATTCCTTTGCCTTGGCATCATTTCCGAAAGCAATTGCCCATTCAATTGCCATTAAAAGGATTTCCTCATCTTTATTGTGACTGAAAATTACCGCCAATGTATCAATTCCGCTTTGACGGTTCAGTTGTAACAACCGGATGGCGGAATAGAAACTCTTTTTATCCTGCTCTGCCATATTCAAAGTAAACATCATCAAATAGATGGCATCGTTGGCATATTGACTTTCCGGATGCCGAATAAGGAAAGTATTCATTAAAGTATCCGCTAAAGCAGTATTGCCGTCCAGTAAAGTGTTTAAGAAGTTCAAGTATTCCTTTTTTTCCTGCAGAGTGTTCTGAGTGATGTTTTGCAAAATATTCTCCGCCTTTTGCTTTTCACCGCTGAGGATATACAGACGGGCAATCTCCAAATCCATCTCTTGTGTTTCCAGATTGTTACGGCTAAATTTACGAGCTTCGTTCAACCACACTAACGCACTATCAACCGGCTCATTTTTAGCCAGCTTAATTTCTGCCATCAATTTGCGGAATTTAACTCCCACCGTAGAACGGTAATAAAGATTTTTATCTTTCCAGAATGGCAGAGAAAGTGATTCCCCGACAATTTGTTCGGTAGTCGGCAAATCCCTTTGCTGATATTTTATTTCTGCCAGGCGATAACGCAAATCCATTTTTTTTGCCATATCCGTTTCTATTGATGCCAGATAGCTGTATGCCTCAAAAGCAATACTGTCGTTACCTGCAGCTGTTTGTTCCTCTGCAAAATGCAACATTTTTTGGGGGTCAAGCTGTTTATAAATATTCAGGGCTGTTTTATAATCCTGCAAACTGAGCAAGGCATTAGCGTAAATTTCTTTTAACACGATACTTTTGCTGCTGTCGGCAAGAGCTGCAACAACAGAAATAAGGGTGGAATCTTCCTGCAATATTGTTTTCAGCTGATTATTAGTATAGAACATATAGACCGGATTGTTTTCTGTGTAAGCCATATATTCGCGAATTGCCTTTTCAAACTGATGATAATTCATTGCTGAATTTGCCATTTCCAAACGGAATAAATCGGGCTTGCCTAATTGATTTCGGGCTCTTGTGTATAGCTCTATCACTTTGTCGTAAAATGCTTTGCGTTCAAAAAAAGATGCCAGATGCCGGTATTTATATTCATCCTGACCGTAAAGTTGCAAATAGCGTAGAGTTTCCTGCCAGGCATCTTCTACCTTTGCTTGCATAATTAATAGCTGAATAAGCAGTTCGCTATATGTTTGCGGGGGCAAAGCTCTTTGGTATTTATTCAAAGTTGTTTCAGCTTTTTCTGTCTGAGACAATGTAAAATAGATATTCATAAGTTGATTGACGGCATTTATGTCACCCGGGTATTTATCCAGAATTTGTAAAAAGAGCTGTTCTGCTTGAGCGTATTGACGCTGCATCAGCAATTGATTTGCTTGCTGAGTAAGGATTTGCTTTTCGTCATATTGTGCATTTATTGCACTTATGCAAGCAAGTAGGATCAGTATTAGCAAAACTGTCTTTTTCATTTTAGCTTCTTCTTTCTAATCTGGAGGGTTGACCTCCCGGTCAACCACCTCTTATTCTTTGCAAAACGACAAGATGTCGTTTTTCCGGAGGGTTGACCTCCTGGTCAACTCTAAAACGACGAGGACGTCGTTTCTCCGAGGTACAGACCTCCTGGTCAACTCTAAAACGACGAGGACGTCGTTTCTCCGGGGTACAGACCTCCTGGTCAACCATTTCCTGTGCTTTGTAAAACGATAAGATGTCGTTTTTCCGGAGGGTTGACCTCCCGGTCAACTCTAAAACGACAAGATGTCATTTTTCCGGAGGGTTGACCTCCTGGTCAACCACCTCTCATCCTTTGCAAAACGACAAGATGTCGTTCTTTCTTATTTTTATTATTTATTGATCGCTTCATTCAGCTCTTTCAAATATTGCATTATAACCTGTTGATATTCTTTGGGATAGGAATGTAACCCTTCTTCCAGAAGTCCGCTGCGTCTTAAGGACTCCAAATCAATTTTCGTATTTCCTTTATAGGGCAAATCTTGTCCAGTTTCAGCTTTGCGTTTTTCCGTGAATTCTCTTTTATTGATGGAGCGTTGAGCATCCAGCATTTTGCTGATAATTTTTTCCTGTCTTTCCAGAATATCAGGATTGAGTTGATTATTTTTCAGTTGTCTGGTTATGGCATCCATTTCTTCTGTAATTTGTTTCAGGGCATTGCCTTGTTTTTGTGCCGCCGGATTGTTTTGCAAAGCTCTTTTCAGGTTTTCGGCAAGGCGTTCCTGATCTTCTGCCAGGCGTTGAATTTGCTGTTGCATAGCGCTATCCATTTTTCCACCCTGAGCTTGCATTTGCAGCATCAATTGTTCGGTGAGCATATTCATTGCCATTTGTTCCTGACTCATTTGTTCCAGCATTTGCATCAGGGATTGCATTCCTCCACCTCCGCTTCCACTTCCGGAAGAAGCATTTTGCAATGCCTGCATCAAGTCATAAACCATCAGGTTTATCCCTTTTTGAACACCGTTTAGAGCATTGGGGATTTGGTAAAACTGGGTTTCATTGATGTAGCTGAAAATATTTCGGTAGGCATTATTGGTCTCGTTCAAATCTATGAAAAACTTAGGCGGAATCATCATCAGCACCTGGGTTTCGCTAAACATTTTATTTAAGGAAATTTGGATTCCTTCGGACTGAGCAATAAGGTCTTGAACGATAGCATAAGGGTCATTTCTATAGCGGCTGGCAGTTGTTTCATGCTGTTTGGAAAAAATAAGGAATTCCCTGATAGCGGTTTGAATTGCTTGCATCGTTCTTTGTTGATTGCCTCCTCCCATAGATTCTTTCATCTGATTCAGTTTCAAAGAAAAGCGGCGCATTTTTTCCAGTGCCTGATTTTGAGTGGCAAGAGATTGACTGCGTTGATTTTGGTTCAGGGAGTTTTGACTGTTTTGCAGGTCTTGTTTCAGGTTGCTGTTTTGCATATCTTGTTTCAAGTCATTCAATTGTTTTTGTACTTCGTTATCGCGTGGGGTTTCCAGCATTTTTTCAATTTTTTCCATTTCCTGTTGCAGTTTATCAAAAGTATCGCTAATCTGTTTCTGGTCGGAGGCAAGGTCTTTGCTGTTTTGTTTTTCATCCATTGTGCGTTCGCTCAATGTCTTCTGCATTTTTTCCATTTCTTCAGAAATCTGCAGCGCTTTTTGGATTGCCTGTTCTTTTTTAATACTTTCCAGCAGGGCAAGGGTTTGTTCAATCTTTTTAGTAAAATCCTCCATTGAGAATTTGAAGTTTTCCATTGCCTTTTTCAGGTCTTCGGGCTTTATATTTTGCAGGGAATTGGCAAATTTTTCCATTGCCTTTTGCAAATCCTCATTATTGATTTCCTGCATCAGTTCTTGAATTTTTTGCATTTTTTGCAAGGTCTCGGGAGAGAGGGTAGAATTTGCCTGCATTTTATTGATTAGTTCCTGATAGTTATCGGCAATATTTTGCACCTGACTGGAAAGATTTTCCTGTTCCTGCAATATTTTTTCCAGCTGCTTTTTATCTTCCCACTGGGGATTATCCTGTTTCAGCAGTTCCCGGCGTTTATTTTCAAATTCCTTTTGCAGGTCTTTGGATTTTTCCAAAGCGGTTTCCAATTCCGTTTTCTTTTCCTGTTCGCGGTTCTCAATTTCTCTGTAAATCTCTTCAATGGAGGGGAAACGAGCCTTAAATTTTGAACTTTCTGCCTTTTGCTGTTCGGGAGAATTATCGTAAATAGTAGCCCAATAAGTAACTACATCGCCGGGAAATAAATTTGCCTCTTTCAAATCCAACAGGAAATCCGTCACCAGCATTTTTCCGGAGATAACACTTTGCACATTTACCACTTGCGGTTCAGAAGTCATAATTTGGATGTTCAAAGTGCAATTTTTCAAACCGTAATCGTCATCCGCTTCTATAATTAAAGGCAGCAGCATATTTTGATTCAGGGTAACATCTTCACCGGGAAAAGTGATTTTAATTTCAGGAGGATTATCCTCCACAATTTTGATGGTCTTTTCTTCCGGTTTACTTTTTCGTCCCAAGGCATCAGTAAGTTCCAAATACCAGCTACAGGGCTTTTCTATAGTAAGTTGCGTGATATAATTATTTTTATCTATTGCCTGCAAAGCAAGACGGCTGGCATCATCAAAAACCATCACTGCTGCCTCAACTGGAATATTTGTTGTGAGGGAAAGCTTTACCTGGCTGTGTTTTAATGCCTCTATATTACCGTAACTTAAAGTATCCGTCCAGGTTGCCAAACCGGAATAGGCAGGCGGATTATATTGCACAAACCATTTTTTAACAATCGGTTCATCCAAAACCTGGATTTTATACACAGGAGAATGGCAAACCTCATTTTCCGCATAATACTCTATGCTGTTATCAATACGCTGAAAAATATATGTGTTATCAGCTAAACCTAATTCCCGCCATTGTTTATCTATTCTGTAAAAAAGACGGTGCTTTAAACGCGTATCGGGATTCAGTATTTTAATTTCTACCGCTTCATTTCTGCCAATTGTTAAATTACCAGGGCTTAACTCTATAAAATTCTTATAGATAACCTCCTGACCACGGTTAGTGTAAAATTGTTTGAATGCTAACCGAAAGTCCTCATAAGAATAAGCCCAAATACTACCTAAGCCCAAAATGAGAAAAAGGATGGCAAAAACAATCCGGGAAGGATATAATGCCGGTATTTTGTAACGATTTGTCTCTATGCGCGTTTTTGCCATTGAACCCAAATTTTCCACAATCGGACTGTCCTTCTCTTTTTGGGCAAGCTCCAAAGTATTCTGAAAAAGATCGTCCTGATAGTCAATTTGCCTATCCAAAAAACGCGCTACATAAAGATTATGCCAAAAATTGCGATAACCGCTTAAAAGAAAATAGAGGATTACCAACACTAAACAAGTGCGAATGCCAATATTGGCATAGAAAAGAGCCATTGAATTAGAGGGAAGATTTAGCCATAGCAAAAAATAGAGGTGCAAAGCCAGCATAAAGCTGATTAGAGCTTTGATTATTGCCTGCAAGGCAAAGCGTAAGTTTATTCTTTGCTTGAACTTCTGGATATATTTTGTCAGCTCGTTCATCTTTCGGGCTTCTCCTCTTCGTTAGAAATATCTTTATTCTATAAAGCCCTTATTATGTCAAGCAGTTTTGCAATCTCAGTTCAAAATTGTTAATGGCAATCCAAAATGATACAGAATGGTAGAAAAAAAGTTGAGAGGATGGAGTAGATTGAAAGAGGTGTAAAGCCCAGGGGGCGACACAATAATAGCGATGGTGGCGTAAGCCCCTCATCAAATTTGCGATTTGAACGGCGGGAAGTTTTGACTTACAATTTTCACCTGCCCTCAATGAAACTACACCCCACACTTTTAGTTCACTTACAACCGCTCTTTAGCTGGTCTGAAATCTGAAAAATTGTGAGTTAAAACAAAAAGCACACACCCTTACAACCCAACTATCAATTACCCTCTATTTTTACTGTATAGAACAACAACACCATAAAGCGAAAAAACACTATCAACAGCAATTATTCTTTTTTCACCCTAAAAATATTTGTTTATCAGTTCCTTCTTGTTTGTGGTACGCAGCAGATGAGATTCCCGTATCGTTCCCATATCGCGATACGAGAACAATACGGGAGTCACATCGGAAGGTTATTGAAAAAATATCGGGTTCTCTTAAGGGATGATATATATTCAATTTTGCCAATGTTTTGCCGTTTTTGCTTATTGTTTATAACTCACAATTTTATGGTTCGCAGCCCAGTTAAAAAGCGGTTGTAAGTGAAAATAAACTGCGAGGCGTGGTTACATTGAAGGCAGGTGAAAAGTGTAAGTTAAAACATCCCCGGTACTTATACTGCTCTATTTTAAAAATGGGGTTCCAAAAAAAATTATAAAACGCTTGACTGGAATTGTAATAATGAAAAAAGTAACCACCAGTAAAAGGAGTATCAATGTGCGGAATAGCGGGAATATATTGTTATAGCCAGGAAGCAGTTACTATAGCTAAAAAACAGGAAAATTTTACCCCAGGAAAAGAATACCCGGGGAAAAATTCCGGCAGCTATAAACAAAATGCTGTTAATGCCATTCTGCTGAAAAATATGACGGATGCAATCAAGCATAGGGGTCCTGATGATGAGGGTTATCTGCTGAAGGATAGAAAAGGAATCCAGGTTTTTGCGGGGGGAGATTCGCCTGCGGATATCAAATCTCTATATCCGATATTATATAACAACGATGAGGGAGCAATAAGAACTTCTCTAAATGCAGCGGTTAATTCCATCAATGTAGATGATTTTATTTTGGGAATGGGTTTCCAGCGCTTGAGCATTTTGGAATTAAAACCAATTGGTCATCAACCGATGTGGGATAAAGAACTGGGTATAGTTATTTGTTATAATGGCGAAATATATAACTATCTGGAACTGCGGGAAGAGCTTAAGGCAAAGGGTTATATATTTTTCAGCCATAGCGATACGGAAGTGATAATTAAAGCGTATCACTATTGGGGTGAGGATTGTGTGCAGCATTTTAACGGAATGTGGGCATTTTCCTTATGGGATGAAAGAAAGAAAGTGCTTTTTTGCAGTCGTGATCGTTATGGCATCAAACCCTTTTATTATGCGGTTCAAGATGGTGTAATATATTGGGGTAGTGAAATTAAGCAGCTTTTACTTACCCCTGTTGATAAAACCCTGAACCAGGCAATGATTTGGCGTAGTATGAAAATCAATTCGCTGCTTGTTTATGATGATGAAACCTATTGGCAGCATATAAATTGTTTAAAGCCGGGGCATAATTTGCTGCTTACCAATGGTAAGATAAACATTAAGCAATATTATGATTTGGATATAGCTAATTTGGAAAGTTCCAAGCTCTCCTATAACGAAGCAGTTGAACAATATAGAAGTATCTTTCTGGATTCTATTGGTTTACAGCTGCGTAGCGATGTGGAAATTGGAGCCACTCTTTCCGGAGGGATGGATTCTTCTGCAATTGTCTGTTCCGCAGTGCATAAAAAAGGTGAACCGCTAAAGACATTCTCTTCTTACTATGCTTTTTTGCCGGAACTGGATGAGCGCTCGTGGATAGAAAAAATAGTGCAAAAGACCTCTTGCCGTTCTTTTTATGTAAGCCCCAAGGCGGAAGATGCTATTCAGGGCTGGGAGAATTTAACTTATTATAATGATTTTCCTTTGGCAGCTGGCTTTGTTTCGCAAAATGCCGTGATGCAAGAAGCACATAGACAAGGAATTAAGGTTTTGCTTTCAGGCCAGGGTTCCGATGAAATATCTGCCGGTTACAGGCATTCCTTATATCGCTATTTTGCTGATTTGCTTAGAGGAATGCAAATAGGGAAATTGGGGAAAGAACTGCCCCGTTATTTACAAAAAGAAAAACCGGTTTTATCCAAGTTGGGCAAAATTTTGCTTTCCACTTTTCTGCCGGAATCTGCCCTTTACAATCTGGAATTTCGTTATTACCGTTTTGAGCCCTTCAATTCTGCTTTTACCAGGGAAGCTGATAAAAACTGCGGGGAACAAATTCTGAAAAAGATTGCGGATATTAAGGCATCCCGGCTTTCCAATTTCCTGTATAATATGATGCATAATACTTCGCTGCAAACACTGTTGCATTTTGAAGACCGGATGGCAATGGCAAATTCGGTGGAAAGCAGAGTTCCTTTTTTGGATAACCGTTTGGTAGATTTTGTCTTTTCTCTGCCTTCAGCATATAAGGTTAAGCCCCCATACACTAAAGTAGTTCATCGGTCTGCAATGCAGGAATTGATTCCTGAAGAAATATACCGCCGCCAGGATAAAGGTATTTTTTCTTCTCCTTTTTATCAGGTATGGATGAAAAACGAGTTAAAGCCATTTATTACCGAGATCTTAACAAGTAAAACATTGCGGGAGAGAGGAATCTGGAATTTGCCCAAAATAAACTTTTACTGGCATAAATATCTGGCTGGAGACAACAGCCAGGCAGAAATGCTGTTCAATATTATTGCTTTGGAGATTTGGTTCAGGCAATTCGTAGATTAAACTTCAGGAGGATATAAATGAAAAACATTGTAAGAATGATAGTTTGCTGCGTAGCGCTTTTTTCTCTTAGTTCCTGCAAACTCTTTAAGAACCCTGCAGTAACAAAAATTCAGGATGTAAAAGTGGTCTCCATTACCCCTGATAAAAGCACTATCAAAATATCGTTTATTGTTAATAACCCCAATTGCTACAAACTGAAACTGGATCAATTGGATGTGGATTTGTTGAATAAAGACCGCGGTAAAGTGGGAACTGCTACTTTGCAAAAAATGGTGCAAATACCTAAAAAATCAGCTATCTGTCTGGATTTTACAGTGGAGCTGGAAACGCGTCCCGTTATAAAAATGGTTAGTTCCATAGACCAGAAAGTGCAGTTTTTTATCACGGGCAAAGGACACGGCAAAGTAATGGGAATAGGTAAAACTTTTAAGTTTGACGAGCCCTACGAACTGGATTTAAGAGAAGAACTGATGAGCATTATTCCTAAATTCAGTACCAATGGACAGAGTTTATTTAAAATAACTAAGACCACAGTTGAAAAAATCGGCATTGGCGAAACCGAATTGCATATCCATTTTATTGTTTTAAACCCTTATGGGCTTACATTCAACTTTAAAGGTTTTCCCGCTGAGATTTATATCACCGAAAAATTAGCCGGCACAGGAAATTTGAAAAATCAGCTTAACTTCAACGAAAATATCTATTCGCAGGATGGGGTTATGGTGTTTAAGCTCAATAATTTGAAAACTATTTTGGGAGCCGTGAAAGGTGCCATTAAAGGAGAAATTAGATATTCCGTGAAGGGAAAAGTGCTTATTGATGCCCTGGGTATGCAAATTAACCAACCCTATTCCTATCAGGATGCTTTACCGGTTAATATTTTAGAGCTGCTGCTGAATTAAACTTATGCCAATTATGCCCTCAGTGTAGGGAATTACTATGCGGTAAATATCAAGGACAAGATAAAACACGATTTTTCTTGACACAATAAGATACTTTGACTATAAAGAAAAAAATCCTTACAGACAAGGAGACGAAGATGAAAAGGTATTTATTTTTGGTGTTAATCTTATTGCCTGTATTTTTAATGGGACAGGCAAGCAATGATGATCTTAGTGTTCCTGGAGACCCTATGCTGGACGAGGAAACAGAAACAACGGAAGGAACGCAATGGGGGATGGGAGGAGTTGTAGGAGCCATAACAATTGATAATCAGACCTATTCTCAGATACGGTTACAGCCGGAGCTCCAGATAGGAAAATTCGGATTGGGCTTGGATATTGATTTAATAATTGATTCCGAAGGAAATGTGCGGAAAGAGGACTGGAATGAATGGCAGGATTATGTAAATAAGATTTTGTATTTTCGCTTTGCCCAGCGCAACGATCCGTTCTATTTTAAAGTTGGCAGTATTCCTGATTACACTTTGGGAAATGGCTTAATCTTCAATCACTATTCCAATATGACGCTCTATCCGAATGTTAAAAATATTGGTGGCTATGTGGGGATTAATACACAGCTATCGGGCTTAGGTTTTGAGGTTTTTTCGCATAATGTGTATAAGAATGAGATTTTAGCCGGAAGAGCTCATATTCAACCCCTTGCAGTTACTAATATACCCCTTCTGGAAAAATTGCGGATTGGAGTTAATGTAGGTATAGACAGAGATCAATATGCCAAATATGAAGATGACGATGGGGATAATATTCCTGATATTTACGATAAATTTCCCAAGGATAGAAACAGATATCTGGATACCGATAATGATGGTGTTGCCGATAACGATGATATAGATATTAACGGCAATAATATTTTAGACCATCCTTTAGTAAATCCTTTTGTAGCAGAACAATTTCCGGGGATAGATAGTTTAGGTTATGTGTTGGATATGAATGTAACCCCTGATAGGGCAGCTGCCTATACTAAAAAAGATGAAGTTTATGTTTATAGTGCAGATTACCAGTTGCCCTTAATTGAAACTGAGCGTTTCAACCTGATTCATTATGGAGAAATAGCTAAAATAGATGGCTATGGAACAGGAATGATTTTCCCCGGTTTCAGCAGTAAATTCTTTATCTTTGATGCCCGTCTGGAATTCCGTAATTTTGGCGATCAGTTTCTGCCAGGGTATTTTGACCGGCAATATGATCAACAAAGAGCTCAAGTGAGGCATATTGCTCAAACTGATAGTTGTAACCAAATCTGGAATTTAACTACCAAAGAAGCTACCTTGGAGGAAGTTGAATCCTCTCTCGGTTGGTTTGGATATTTAAGAGCTAATCTGTTTAATTTTATGTATGCCAAAATCGCCTATCAAGATATGTATGGCAAGAATAACTTCCTCGGAAAATCGCTGTGGGCAAGCATTACCGTAAATCCTTCTATGGTTCCGAAATTGAAAGAAGCTACCGTATATTATTCTCAAACAAACACGAATTACATTAACTTCAAGTGGCTGCGCAATGAAAATGCTCTTATTGCAGGTCGCCTGGTATATTCTGTTTCGGATAATGCTAATTTGGTTGGACGCTACAGTGAATATTATACTGATATAAATGGCGACGGAAGAATTAAAGGCAAAGATGAAATAACCGAAATGCTCACTTTTGGAGTGGAATTTCAGTTCTAAGAATAGAACAGAGGATAATAACAGCTTCGTAAAGAGGATATTCTTTTAGCGAGAGCTTTCTCGGTAACGAAATAAAGCGCTATAATTTGGTTGGCGTAGAGACAAGAAAGATTTCTGCGGAACCGGAGATTTGGCTTGGTCTTTCATTAAAAGGAATAAACATTGCCTGTCCTCTTGCCAGAGATAAACCGGATTCAGTAGTAAGCGAACCCTTTATGCAAAAAACCAGCATTGGTTTATGTTCGTTATCCAGGGTGAGGGTTCCTTCCAAAAGAAGGCGTTTTAAAATAAATTCCTCTGCCGGAGTAGTATAAGCTACCGGTTCATTGGCTTTCAGATGAGGATGAATTAATTGCGGGAGGTAGGTTTCAAAGCGAGTGATAGCAAACAGAATTTCCCGGTCTATATATTTGGGCGTAAGCCCTCCCCTGATAACATTATCGGAATTAGCCATAATTTCAATACCTGCTCCCTGGATATAGGAATGCAAAATACCGGCATCAATATAAACTGCCTGCCCTGGCTGCAAAGTGAAAGTATTAAGTAAGAGGGGACTAACTATACCGCTATCAAAAGGATAGAATTCATTTAAGTGTTTACAAATCTGGCAGGTGAATTTCAGTTTGGGGCTCAATTCCGGCTGGATGCTTTCAAGGCAATGCAAAAAGTCCTGCAGTTGATTTCCTTCGCTGTTCAAGATTTGGCTGAATAAATCCCGTAATGACTTTTTAGAAGGTGAATTAGCGAAAGAAGAGAATTTCTGCCAGAGTTTGGTTATGCCCAAAACCTGGAAGTTGCGGATAATTTCTTCATAGGGTCGGAATCCGCACATAGCGATAAAAGGGGTTAAAGCACAAAGTAGTTCCGGTTTGTGATTAGGGTCTTTAAAACAGCGTTTAGGGTCATTCAACGGTAGATTTGCCAATTCTTCCCTTTGAAAACCGTTCAGGGCTGTTTGTTTATCGGGATGAACCTGCAAAGAGAGAGGTTCGGCAGCTGCCAGAATTTTAAGAAGAAAAGGCAGAGAGCTCTCTTGCATATTGTTCGGCAGATATTCCTGATTGTTTTGCACAAACTTATCCATTGGAACTTCACCGTTTTCCGTTATTACTGTGGAAGGTGCTTTGGGATGGGTGCCGAACCATATTTCAGCTAAGGGTTTTCCTGTTTCCTGTTGGGCTCCGATTAGTTCTTGAATATATTTAGTATCGCCCCAGGAGTAATTTTGGAGAGCGGGTTTAATTAGATAGGGCATAGTAACACTCCTTAAAACTGAAAATAGATAAAGGGTTGAATTTCTGCAGAGCGAAATTGGAACAAAATCCAAATTACAACTGCTAAGAGTAACGACTGTAAAACCACAGGTGTTTTACGCAACACTTTTTGTAAAGCATTATTATAACTATCGGGCATCCAGTGAAACACAAAACCGGTTAAAATAAGGATGGCGCAAATCCGATACTGATTAAGCCACTGCCAGAAGATTTGTCCGTTGAAGGCAGTAAAAATACGGTTCAACATCATTCCTGCTCTGGCAAAATCAGGAGAACGGAAAAATATCCAGCCGAAACAGACAAAATTGAAAGTAACAATTACGCTTATTACTTTCATCACCTTAGTTTGCATTATCTTGAGCTGCAAAAGTATTTTATCCAAAACCAAAGCCACACCGTGTATTCCACCCCAGACTACAAAATTCCAGGATGCGCCATGCCACAATCCCCCCAAAAGCATAGTTATCATCAAATTTATATATTGTCGGGCTTTACCTTTACGATTTCCTCCTAAAGGAATATAAAGATAATCTCTCAGCCAAGTGGAAAGCGAAATATGCCAACGCCGCCAAAAATCGGTTACAGAGGTAGCTCGGTAAGGATTTAGAAAGTTTACCGGTAAAGAAAAACCAAGCAAGGCAGCCAAGCCGATTGCGATATCGGAATAACCGCTAAAATCGCAATAAATCTGTAAAGCATAAGCATACACACCTAAAAGATTTTCCAAGCCGGAAAATAGTGCCGGATTTTCAAATATGCGATCTACAAAGTTGATGGATAAATAATCGGCTATCACACCTTTTTTTATTAAGCCCGAAAAGATTAAAACCAGCGCTTTGGCAATTGTATCCTTATCTAAACTTAATTTTTTATGAATTTGAGGGATAAAGTAACTGGCACGCACAATAGGTCCTGCTACCAGTTGCGGAAAGAAAGACACAAAAAAGGTAAAGTCCACAAAACTTTTGAGGGGTTTCAGCTTACCGAAATAGATGTCCAGAGTGTAGCTCCAGGTTTGAAAAGTAAAAAAGGAAATTCCTACAGGTAAGAAGATATCGTATAAAGGAAGTTGTCCCCCAAAGATTTGATTGATAGTGGTAATAAGAAAATTGGTGTATTTAAAATAGCCCAGTGAACCCAAATTCCAAAAGATGCTTATCCATAAATAAAAGCGTTTGGCAGCTTTGCTTTGGGCATTGTAAATAAGAGCACCCAAGCCAAAGTTGACAAGCGAAGTAATCAGTAATAAAATGATGAAACTGCCGCTGGTTTTGTAATAAAAATATAGCGATGCCAGCATCAAATACCAGGTGCGCACTTTCACTTTGTTCACTACTAAAGGATAGAAAAGCAAAATCACGATAAAGAAAAACAGAAAGAAAGTGCTGTGAAACAACAACGGCTTTTGCGGATCGTAAACTAAATTACTTAAGATATTTTGGATTAAAGGTAGCATAGCTTTTTCTCTTAACCTGAGGTTTGTTCACTGAAGCTTTTATAACTTTGGATAAATGCCTGATAGAAAAGATAGCCCTGCAGCATATAACCTTTGGGAGTATAGTGCAAAAGGTCAGCTGCAGACATTTGTTGAGAGCGTAATTTTTGCACACTACCGTTACCACCTGTAACTTCACTTAAATTCCACCAGGCGCATTGATTTTCTTGGGCATAGTCAATGATAATTTTTTCTACTTTGTCCAAATCGTTATTGTGTTTTCTGCGTTTGTTAGAATCGGGCGGTAAAGTGAAAAGCACAGGTGTATCGGGATTAAACTGTCTAAGCTTATTCATAAAGTTATGCAGATTTTGCGTAAAAACTTCATTGCGAAAGGAACCTTGAGCATCATTTGTACCTAAGGAAATAATAATTAAATCCGGCTGCAGCAGACCTATCTGTTCAAACAATGTTTGTTGTTCCAGCAGATTATAGAAACCGGCTCCGTTGATTCCACAGGAGTGATAAAGCAATCCCGGCTGTTCATTTTCCAGGAAAATTCCATACAAATTAGAGGGTTCACCGGAGAGGGTAATTTTCATTTCGGGAACTCTCTTCTTCCAGGAAATGCTGCTGCAATAATAATTTCCTTTTTTGAAAGCAGTTTCTTCAGTAATATCTTCCGTGGCATCCATTTTTATTTTCATTCCCGGCAGCGAGGTAAGCAGGGATAATTTATTAAAACTATTATCGCCTCTAAAGAAATTGTTGGTAGCTATATTGAAGCAAATTCCGTCAGAGGTCTTTATTGTGAAGCCGCTTAGTCCCCGTTCTGAATTTATGCGGCTGCAAGAACCGTTGGCAGTTATTTTATAATCATCGGGTTGATTAGTTCCTGCCAATCGCAAGGGAAAAACCAATCCCCTGCCTGAATTTCCGAAGTATTTTTGCAGCGCTGTTCTGGCAGTTCCGGGAAAATATCCCGATTGGATATGCGAATCGCCTATCTGGTAAATAGTTACATTTTGTCTTAATCCGCTACGCAGTTCCAGTAACTTCTCAAAGATTGGCTTCAGAGCTTTTTTATCACCCCTAAATTGATTTTTATCCAGATGCAGAAACTTGAACTGTTTCAAGTATTCATTGCTTTCCAGAAGCAGGTAATAGCTCTGAATGAATTCTTCCAAAGTATCCATATCTGAAGGATATTCCTCTTCACTTAAAAATTCTCTCGCGTTTTCTTCGGCACTGTTTTCTTCCGCACTGTTTATACTGAACAGGAAGATTGTAATCAGCACCAAGATACAGAGGGATATAAAGTTGCGGTAATTCACCCGTTTCCTTTAAGATATGCAATAAGCATTGCAGCTATATGATCTGCCCCGGCACGGGTAAAATGAGTGTAATCCTTACCGGCAAAAGGTGGTTGATGATTAACATATTTGGTCATAGAATTCATTCCACCCATTGCAGCAAATAAATTCCAGAAAGCACAACCGGTATCATTGGCAATTTTTGCCTGCGTTGAAACCAAATACGGAATATCGGGAGAAGTTACATATTCCCCGTTTTGTTTAATACCTCTATCGTGTGCACTGATAAGCAAAATAGGAACTCCCGGAAGGGCTTTTTGAATATGGACTATGCTTCTTTTCATTCCTTGTTCGTAATAACTGTAATCCCGAATTTTATAATTGGAAACATTCACTCCATATTGCAAAATGATGAGATCGTAATTTAAGTATTGCTGAAAACCTGTTAAAATATCTGAACTGATGCGCTGAAAATACATTCCGGAATAACCCCGAATAGGATAATTATCTACATAAGCGCCTTGCGGTTCATCAAAGCTAACTCCATACAAATGAATAGGATCGTAGGCACTGAATTCCAAACGGATTTTTTTACAGGGAGTTGCAGGACTAAGGTCTAAAACCTGAACCCCGGGTTGTTTTTTTAAATGGCGCACAAGATTTGGAGCGTTACTATAGGAGACCTTCACATAGCTGCTATCGGAAGCATTACTGTAAAATAGACGAATACGGGAAAAAGTTTCGGCTTTTCCTGATGCCTGAGACACACTGTATTCCACCCAGGGATTATAATCCACATAATAGCGGACGCTTTCTTTCTGGGGTTTGGCACTTTCTATGGCAGTGGTATCTAAAATGGCTAAACTATCAAGTTGCAAGGGTTCAATAACTTTTTCCGCCACATAGTAATTTCTGGGAATATAAGTATAACCCGTTATACCTAAAGAAATATCATTTTTACGGGGAGTCATAAAAGAAATACTTTCCCAGTTGCGGGAAAAACTATGTTTGATGGTTTGCCTGAAACCAGCTACAATAGAAGTGATTCCTACCATTCCAACTCCAGCGCCCTTATGGGTTGCCTGAAGTTCCTGACGCAGTTTTCCCGTTATTAAATCACCTTCAATAATAGAATCACCGTAATAGGCAATCCGTAAGTTTTGCCCAGGTTTCTGCAGCTTTATTAAAAAAGGTTGAAGAGGGACTAAATCGTTAGATATGGCAGTAGCTTTATTCACAATAAGAGTATCGGCAGCCATAATGGCTGCATCAGGTTTTAGCGATTCAAACCAGGAAAGCTTTTTCAGAGAGAAAAAATGGCTTTCCGTTGCTGGAATTACTCTGGCTAAAACTTCCACTAACAGGGCTGCTATAACCACTAAGATTAGTGGTCGGATAAATTCCTTATTCATATTTCCTTTTATGCTGTAACTTGCGACGAATCTTCACTGCCGAATAAATTTGCGGGAAAGGGTTAAGCCATTTCAGCAGTGACGATTTCAGAATAACAGTTCTCAACTTAAATGCCAATTTTTGTATCTTATGCAATCGTCAAGAACTATTTGTTTTTATAGTTTTTTACTTTATTATATCTAATAAACATAGTTAGGAGTGCTTATGAAAATATCCGGTTTAGGGTTCGCTATAGGTATGGTGATTGTTTTGTTTACAATCCTATCTTGTTCTGTTCCACAGAACTATCCTGCGGAAAGCTCTTCCCAAAAAACACCCGAAGTGGAAAGAGTTGCCAAAGTTGTTAATAGCCATCAGGATAAACTGCAGGCAATATTTAGAAAACATTCTTACCAGAATGCGATGCAAGGTGATTTGGAATTCACACTTTACATCACAGAAGAAGGTAAGGTTCAGGAAGTGGAAATAAAGGCGCTTTCGGGAAAATTTTATTCCAATTTTATTGCTGAACTAAAACAGGAAATTCTTGGCTGGGAATTTAGTGTGGAGGATAAAATAATTTATAGTTATGTAGTTAGCTTCCGCAAAAATTAGGAAAGAGGTCTTTTAGCCACCGAGAACACCGATAATATTTAGATAATATCTGCAACGATTTCTGTGTTTTCGGTGGCTTAGAAGAACCTATCCTTTTATTCTACAGGTAGTTATAACTCCTTTATATCCATTACCTTATTATCAGTTACGCCATAATTAAACGGTATAAAATAACAACAACGCAAAGTGCTCCCAAACAGAACCCGGTATTTTCTCAATAACACTCCGATATGACTCTCGTATCGTTCCCGTATCGCGATATGGGAAAGATACGGGAATCTCATTAGCGGCATAACGCAAAAAAAAAGGAACTGATAAACAAATAATTTTGGGAGGAAAAATAGGGCGGGGTTCTTGTTTTAACTCACAATTGTGAAATGAGGAAACCAGTTGTAGCACGGTTGTTAGTGTTTACAATTTGTGGGTTGTGGCTTCAGAGATGGCTGTAGCAAAATTGTAAGTCAAAACAAGCTGTTTGTTTTGACTCTAAACCGATTCTTTTTGTGATTGCAACTATATGCAGAAGCAACAGGTAATTTATCTTTTGTCCGATACTGTCAAAGCTGAAGCTCGGTTTAGAGTTAAAACAA
>DAONFA010000002.1 GCA_035403355.1 Candidatus Cloacimonas sp.
ACTATGCGACAAGATGTTATGACTTATCCACATCGTTTTTTTGTGGGAATGCCTTTGATATAGGGTGTGTCACCGGCAGTTACAGTAATATTTTCTATTCTGGTAATCTTGTTTTGAGCAGTTATCACCAATGTAGCTGTTCCTGCAGTTGTAATAGGATTTATAGTTAAAGTTAAAGTTCCACTGGCAGGAACTAAATCTGAGCCATACAGAACTCCATCTTTGGAAAGAGCAACTCTGGAATAGGGTGTGGCAGTTACATTTATAGAGGTAGTACCAATTAAAATTGAAGCAGGAAAAGTAGCTGTATTGGTTGTGGGCACGCCAAAATAAGGCATTAAAGAAGGATCACCCATTATGGAATAAATTTCCCAATAATAATTGATGAGAGAACTACTTGCCTGAACTACAGCACTATTACCCATCATCACTGCTTCGCCAACTGTTGTAGCCCAATTAGTAAATGCCTCACTATGAGTATGAAACATAGCATCGTAAGCACCCAAAGTGGAAGCATTATAGGCAGGAGCTGAGCCATTAGCAGTGCCTTTAGAGCCAACTGCCCACCAGTAGTCCTCATCCCAATAAGTAGAATTTGTTCCGCCAATATAAGTAACTGCACCTTTGTTAGTTGCTCTAAGAAATGCCTCTCCAAAACAAACGCTTGTATCAAAAGCATTGGTTAAACAGCAGTTACCTACTACTACGGAATATTTATTAGTGTTGGCAAGACCGTTTATATCGCTTATATTAAATGCAGGATCTGCCCACGAGGTTTCACTTCCATGAGCTGTATAATTTATATAACCCCTTCCTTCCGAGGCATTTGCTATAACCTGAGCATCACTGGAAGCTGAGGCAGGATAAAGATAGGTATTGGAAGTAATATTATGAGCGGTATTAAAATATTGAGTGGTGCCATAATTTATAGCTCCATTCCCGTGCGTTGGTCCGTAAGTTGCATCAGCACCGGCAATTAAAACAGTTTTACCTAAATAGGTTAAGTCCGGCATATTGGTCTTTTCAAAGGTTATGGTTTTATTAATTACATTAGTTAGTTCTGTAGCATTGGCAACGGAAAAACGACCATAATAGAGCTCCGGCAGATAATCAGTTCCGTTTAAACGCACATAATTCAGGTCTGTAATATGACTACTATCTGTGCTGCCAGTATTGGCAATAATATTATCTCCGCTGGTTGAAGTATCACCCACAATTAATAAATAGGTAGGTGCAGGATCGCTTGCTGTAGCATTATTCCACAATGTCTGCATATAATTTTTAATAGCAGTTGTAGTATTAGCTACGGTTCCACCTGTTCCCACGGTAGTAACAATCACTTTATAGCCCTGTATAGTTTTCCAGTTAACAAAGGTCTGCATTTCATCAGTGTAATTGGGAGGGCAAAGAATCACCATTTTTGTGGGATAGCGATTTACATTCAGGCGTTCATTTTTATACCAGTTCAGCAAAATCTTGCTGTATAAAGAATCAAATTCATAAGCAGCAGTGCGGGCTAATAAATCCTGAGTAGCAGAAAAATCGGCATTTACGAATTTAACCTGCACATTCAATTCCGTGTTTATTTTCAGTTCTCCGCTTACAGGATTGTAACGCATTGGGGCATAATCAATGCGGAATAATCTAACCCCGCGCAGAAAACCAATTTCTTCCACGGAGAAAAGTTCTCCGCTATAAAATTCGTTTTTACTGTAAATATCCGTTTGAAATTCAAAGGGAATTAAAGCCGGGTCTTGCGATTTGGAAACAGAGGGCTGAGCAGGATAAATACGATTGGTAATATTTGTTTCAGCACTCTGCAAAGTTATTTCATTGTTGCGACCAAAGGAAAATTCTACTTTTGCCCCTATAGGAACAGCAATTAAAGAACTGTAAACCGGTAACTGAGGTTCACCAATCCTTTGAGAATATCCAAAACCTTCCATCCTAATGCAGGTAAATTTGCCGGAAGGAGTAGCAACCTCTTCCAGATAATATTCCTGATTCCGAAATTGCATTTCAAAGCCCGTTTCACTATTGTTCAACAACAGGGCTTTGTTGCCACTATCACTGAAAATTACTTTCTGATTTGCGTTGGCAAAACAGAAGGGAGTTGCTGCTAACAATACCATAAGTATTATAAGCTTAAACGCAAACTTTTCTGACATACTTTCTCCTTTTGCGAAAGGTAAGGTGAGCATTCTTCTTCAGATTTATAACTTCCTAAATACCTTCCCTGCCTGATACTATGCAATTATAGATACAGAGCAAGCGATAGAGATTTCAGAGGTTTTAACTATGTTTTTGAACATTCTCCTTACATACTATATTTTTGCGATGATTATATATATTTTGCAATATATATTCCCATAGAGAAAATATCTTCATTGGCAATGATATTAACGGATAATTGGAAAAGGAAAACTTCTCTGTTTTTTTGCCTTACTTTGGAATTTATCAATGGCTTTACTAAATAGCGTGCAATGTGCGAGACCTTTACCTGTTTTTATGCTGCTTAAAAGCTTCTTTAACGACTCCTTAACGAAGTTAAAGCATCGTTAAAGAATCGTTAAAGAGTCATTAAAGAAATGACCAGGCAACAAACAGTTATTGCTCTTTAAATACTATCCGCCATAAAAAGTTACTATGACTGTTTTAATTAGCAGCTCTAATTTTTGCTATCTACCTCTGTAAAATTGAAGTGTTCAATGTAATTAGCTTATGCTTTGTTTTCTCTTTTTTCTTGACTTTTTAGCCCTTTTAAGTAAAAGGAAAATTATGAATACAGATTACTTATCCCTGGCTAAGGCATTTTTGCCAAAACAGCGTTTATGGCAGACCTGTGGAATCGGCTGTAATTACTTTTTGTCCCTTGCGTTACGGAAACCGATGGTGCATTTTTATCCACCTGCCTTGATGCTGGAGCCGACAAATATTTGCAATTTACACTGTCCCTTATGCTTAACCGGAAATGGAAAATTGCTTCGTCCCAAGGGAATGATGTCTTTATCTCTTTTTAAGAAAATCTGCAGGGAAGTTCAAGATAAAATTGGGATGCTGATTTTATGGAATCAAGGCGAACCCTTTTTGAATCCTGATTTTTATGCAATGCTGGAATTTGCTGCCAGGAAAAAATTCTATACTATGACCTCCACTAATGCCAGTTTGGAGCTGGATAATGAACGCATTGTAAAAAGCGGTCTGCAAAAGATTATTGTTTCAATGGATGGAATTACGGCAGATACCTACAATAAATACCGGGTAAACGGCAATTTTGAACTCGTGCTGAAAAATATGCAGGACATAGTTCGCCGGAAAGAAAAATTACCTGGCAGCAAGCCCTATCTCGTTTGGCAGTTTATAGTTATGAAACATAACGAAAACGAAATTGAAGAAGTTCAAAAAATAGCAAAGGAACTTAAAGTTGATAAACTGGAATTCAAAACTGCCCAAATATATAGTTCCGAAGACCTTGCTTTTCTGCCTGCGGGACATAAATACAATCGTTATCTTCAACAGGGTGATAATTTTATTCTGAAAACAAAGTTGAAAAACCGCTGCAGACGGTTATGGACACAGCCAGTTATAAATTGGGACGGTGAAATGAATATCTGCTGTTACGATAAAAACGGCAGCATTAAAATTGGTAACATTCAAGAACACAGCTTTGCGGAACTTTGGAGAGGAGAAAAAATGCAGAAAATGCGTAAGGCAGTTTTAAATAATCGTTCTGCATTTGAAATTTGCCGCAATTGCGGAGAAGGAATTGTGCAAAAAATTTAAGCGGAGAACTGTGAAGGTGAACGGTGAAAAATAGAAATTCCATTGACGATTTATCCCCGAAAAAGATTATAGCAATATGCAGGAAATAAAGCGTAAACAAACAAGGCGTATTCAATTAGGAAATGTTCCTATCGGTGGAGGTGCACCTGTAAGCATCCAATCAATGCTTTCAGTTAAAACATCCGATTTGGAAAAAGCCATCAAACAAATTCAGGAACTGGAATCCGTCGGTTGTGATATAATTCGTTGTGCCATTATGGATTTTGACGATGCCAAGGCAATAAAGGAACTGAAAGAAATTGCTAAAGCTCCTCTGGTGGCAGATATTCATTTTGATTACCGTTTGGCTCTTGCGGCGATAGAAAATGGAGTTGACGGTCTGCGTATCAATCCCGGCAACATAGGCAAAATTGAAGGTGTAAAAGCATTAGTTGCTTCCGCGGAAGAAAGAAATATTCCTATTCGCATTGGAGTAAATAGTGGTTCCCTGCCTAAGGATTTACTACAAAAATATGGAGTTAGTGCAAAATCAATGGTAGAATCAGCTTTACGGCATATAAGGATATTGGAAGAGCTGAATTACTATGAAATTAAGATCTCGGTTAAGGCATCCTCAATTCCTTTAACCTTGGAAAGTTACCGTCTTTTAAGCAATACCTGTAATTATCCCTTACATCTTGGAGTTACTGAAGCCGGGACTGTTTTTCGGGGTTCCATAAAAAGTTCTATTGCCTTGGGAATCCTTTTGGAAGAAGGGATTGGCGATACAATTAGAGTTTCTTTAACCGATAATCCCGTTCAGGAAGTGAAAGTTGCCAAAGAAATATTAACTGCTTTGGGCTTACGCAAAGGGCTAAATCTCATTTCCTGCCCCACTTGTGGAAGAACAAGAATAGACCTGATTAAATTGGCTACGGAAGTGGAAAAAGCACTGGAGCCCTATAGTGATTATCCTTTAACAATTGCTGTTATGGGTTGTGCGGTAAACGGACCCGGAGAAGCTAAAGAAGCAGATTTTGGCATTGCTGGAGGCATCAAAGAAGGTTTGCTATTTGCAGGCGGCAATGTGTTGAAAAAAGTGCCGGAAGAATTTTTGGTTACAGAACTTGTGGCTATAGTTAAGGATTATATCACTAAGCATTGAAGACACTGCTGAAACTATTTCTAACTTTCTTCAAAATAGGCGCTTTTACTATTGGCGGTGCTTATGCAATGATACCTTTAATAAAAAGAGAGGTCTGCCAGAAAAATAACTGGCTGAGCGAAGACGAATTTTTAGATGGACTTGCTGCTTCGCAAAGCTGTCCGGGACCTATAGCTATCAACCTCAGTATTTATATCGGTTTCCATCTGGCAAAAGGTAAAGGTATGGCAACTGCTGTTTTAGCCACAATTCTGCCTTCATTTATCACCATCCTTATAATAGCTATGCTGTTTCAGCAGTTTGCCGAAGTTACTTTAGTCCAAAAGGCATTTCATTCTTTGCGTTCTGCCGTTGTAGCTTTAATTGCGGTTCCGTTAATTCAGATGAGCAAACAAAGCGGATTAGCTCTATCCAATTTTTGGTTTCCGCTTTGTGTTGCCCTTTTAGTTGGTGTTGGGAAAATAAGCCCGGTTTATCTGATTTTGCTGACTATTGCCTTTGCTGTGTATCAGGGCTTAAGAAAGCGGAAAGAATGATTTACCTGGCTCTTTTTTACACTTTTTTCAAAATTGGGCTTTTCAGTTTTGGTGGCGGATATGCCATTTTGGCAATGATCAATCAGGAAGTAGTGTTAAAAAATGCCTGGCTTACCCATTCCCAGTTTATGGATATTGTGGCTATTTCACAAATGACACCAGGTCCTATAGCAATTAACGCAGCTACTTTCATCGGTTATCAAAAAGGGGGTTTTTTAGGTTCAGTCCTTTCCACTTTAGGGGTAATATTCCCTTCCTTAATTATTATGACCCTGATTACATTAACCTATATCAAGCTTAAAAATCAACCCTGGTTCAAGAATATTTTCAGGAAGCTGCGGCTGTTATCTTTAGGGCTAATCGCTGCAGCTTTTATAATGATAGCTGGCGATGCCTTTCGTGACCTATTTTCCGTTTTAGTTTTTATTGCATCTTTTATAGCGAGCTGGAAATTTAAGCTCAATCCTTTCTATCTGCTAATTGGGGCAGCGGTTATAGGAATAGCGTTTGGCTAAAAAGAAGAAAAAGCAGCTGCTTATTTACCCTAATATTCCGCAAATCCTTTTCCCCCCTACCTATAACCAAATAGCAAGTGAGCGGAATCGGCGGGTTAATCTTTTTCTGTCTCAAACACCCCAAATGTCTTTTGCATATCCCTTTATGGTTTCGTCGGAAGAGAATTTTCCCATATTGGCAATGTTAGCTAAGGACATTCTATTCCATTTTTGTTTATCTTTATAGACCGTTACGGCTTCAGCATTAACCCTGATAAAATCAGGTAAATCAGCTATCAGGCAATATTTATCTCCTTGAAACAGCAGTAAATCAGTTAGCGGAGAGAACAATCCTGGATTTAGAGGGCTCAGTTCGTCGGAGGCAATAAAATCTATGATGCGCTTAATATCTTCATTTTGGTGCATCATTTCATAAGGATGGTAACCGCTTTCCTGCAAATTTTTCACTTCTGCAGCCGTCATTCCGAAGAGGAAGAAATTTTCCTCTCCAACGGCATCCCGAATTTCTATATTGGCACCATCCAAAGTTCCGATAGTAAGAGCTCCATTGAGGGCAAATTTCATATTTCCTGTTCCGGAAGCTTCTGTTCCGGCAAGGGATATTTGGCGGGAAATTTCTGCCGGGGGCATAATTCTTTCTGCCAAAGTTACGCGATAATTGGGTAAAAATATAACACTTAAGTAGCGGGAGAGTTCTTTATCCTTTTCAATGTAATCTCCAATAGCACAAATAAAACGGATGATTAATTTGGCAATAAAATAACCGGGAGCTGCTTTTCCGGCAAAGAAGAAACTTTGATGAAAGGGAGTGTGTCCGTCCCGGATTTGATTTATCAGATGGATAATCCCCAAGGCATTCAAGAGCTGGCGTTTATATTCATGAATGCGTTTTGCCTGAAAATCAAAGATGGAGTCCGGATTAAGCTTGCGTTTATGCAGGTCTTCATAATACTTGCAGAATTCCAGTTTATTTTGCCTTTTAATTTCTCCCAGGTCTTCCAGGAATGTGCTGTCGTTCTTATACTTATTCAGTTTTGTAAGTTCTTGCAAGTCCTTTTTCCAGGAAGAACCGATTGCCTGAGTTAGCAAATTGCTTAAACGCGGATTGCAAAGCAGCAACCATCTGCGAGGTGTTATGCCATTGGTTTGATTATTGAATTTTTCCTGCCAAAGAGCATAAAAATCCTTAAAGACCAAGTGTTTCAAAATTCCGGTATGCAATTCGGAAACACCGTTTATGCTATGTGAGCCAACTATAGCCAAATTTGCCATACGGATGCTTTTTACAGGTTCTTCTTCAATTAAGGAAACCCGCCGAATAAAATCATCATCGTATAAACCCGTAATCCTTATAGAGGAAAGAAAACGCTCATTGATTTCATAGATAATTTGTAAATGCCGGGGTAATAGCTTTTCAAAAAGAAGCACCTGCCATTTTTCCAGCGCTTCAGGCAAAATCGTATGATTTGTAAAAGCTATACATTTAGTTGTTATTTCCCAGGCAGTTTCCCAAGGCAAGTTTTTTTCATCCACTAAAATTCTCATCAATTCCGCAACGGCAATAGCGGGATGAGTATCGTTCAGCTGAACGGCAGCTTTTTCAGGAAGTTTGCGTAAATCATTTTCTTTTTTCAGAAACCGGCGAATAATATCTTGCAGAGTAGCGCTTACAAAAAAATACTCCTGGCGCAAACGCAATTCCTTTCCCTGCATTTTGTTATCATTAGGATAGAGGACTTTGGAAATCATTTCACCATGATTTTTTTCCGCTACTGCCTGCATATAATCACCTTCGTTAAAATATGCCAAGTTAAATTCCCGGCTGCTTTTAGCACTCCATAAGCGTAAAGTATTCACATAGTTGTTTTGAAACCCGGGTACCAAATAATCATAAGCCATAGCCATCACGGTTTCGTCCGGTATCCAATCCATTTTTTTGTTATTATCCGCAGTTATTTCCTCTTTTACTATGCCTCCAAAAGAAACAGGAAAAAGACGAGAGGGATGGGCAATTTCCCAAACAGAACCATATCGCAACCAGTTATCAGGTGTTTCAATTTGTTCTCCGTTAAGGATATGCTGAAAGAATATGCCATATTCATAGCGAATCCCATAACCGTAAGCCGGAATTTTCAAAGTTGCCATAGAATCCAAAAAACAGGCAGCAAGACGACCTAAGCCGCCATTTCCCAAACCGGCATCCCATTCCAATTCGCTTAGCAGAGAGAGGTCAAAACCCATATCGGTAAGGGCTTTAATACTTTGTTGCTGAATATCAAGATTGAGAATGGCATTGCCTAAAGAACGACCGATTAAATATTCCAAGGATAAATAATAGACCCTTTTCCGCTGCAAAGCATATTCCCGGGGTTGAGTTATCAACCAGCGGTCTAACAGAATATCCTTTACTGCGGAAGCAAAACTTACATAACAATCATAAGGTGAAGCCGAATATCCATCTTTACCCAAATCATATTTGAGATGTTCAATAAAACGATGGACAATTTCTTCGGCAGTTCCCTCAATGCTAAGATGAGAAAGCTTTTCGCCAAATGCCTTATTCATAATTTTTTTCCTCCTCTTGCGCCACAGCGTATAAAATAAATTAAGCAATTTAATGGTCTTGGCAAATAGAACTATGAAGTTGCAAAAAAAATATATCGTTCCCAAAGAAATCCCGTAATTTTTTTCATAACCCTCCGATATGACTCTCGTATCGTTCCCGTGTCGCGATATGGGAACGATACGGGAATCTCTTCCGGCGCAAATCGCAAAGAGTAAGGATTAGTTAATCAACTATTTTTGAAAGGAAATTGGGTAATTTTTCCAGATGTTGTTTTATCGTTTTGCGGGTTGCTATTCTAAACTATTTTAATAGAGGGTGATTGATAGTTCGGTTGTAGGCGTGCTTACTTTTTATTTAAATTCCCAATTATCGGTTTATAGACCAGCATAAATGCAATTGTAAGTGCAAAATGACTTGTGGGTAATGGTTACCTTGACGGCAGATGAAGGTTGACAAAATGAGGCAATTTAGAATTTGGTATTATTATTCAATATTATGGAAATAATAGAGTTAATAAGCAAAGGAGAAAAGAAATGAGTGCCTGTAAAGACCAGAAAATAGGTCAAGACAAAATGGAGTTAGCGGCAAATATATATAAATTATGCAATGAACTTCCTGCAGAAGAAAGATTTGGCTTAGTTCAGGAAATGACTCAAACGGCTTTAGCAATAGCCGCTAATTATGCTAATGACATAGAACTGTCCGATAGTAAAGATGATACTGATTATTCAGATATTGTTGCCGGTAAATTGGCAAGGTTAGAAACCCAGATAGAATTAGCCAAAAGATTAGGTTATCTTGATGAAGATAAAACAAATAATGTCTTTAAGCAGATAGATTTAGTTCGGTCTCAGCTTACCGAGCTCAATAAAGATGGTAAAACTGATGAAGCAACAACCTAACTTTCAGCTTTCTATCAGAAATGCTGCAAAAATTTTGCCCTCCAGAAGTTTTGCCCTAATGAACTTCAGCACTCAAAAAAATAATAAACAATGAGAAAATACATAGTTTCTATTGTGGGTCGTCCTAATGTAGGAAAATCCACTCTTTTTAATCGTTTATGTAGAAAGCGTTCTGCCATAGTTGATTTTGAAGCCGGCATTACCAGAGACCGTAAGTATGAAGATGTGGAGTGGAACGGCAAAATATTTAAGCTGGTAGATACCGGGGGCATCGTTTTTAACAGTGTTGAAACTATAGATAATATGGTTCGGCATCAAGTAATGTTAGCCATTGAGGAAAGCGATTTAATTATATTTATGGTGGATGCTCAAACCGGCACAACGGATATTGACAAAGAAATTGCCAAAATTCTCTATCCACATAAAGATAAGGTGATGCTTGTAGCCAATAAAGCTGATAACGAAAAATACGAATGGGAGGTCTATGATTTCCTGCAGCTTGGTTTTGGTGATGCTTTTCCTGTTTCTGCTTCTCAGGGTCGTAATACAGGCGATTTTTTAGATATTGTAACTGAACGCATTTCCGGAACCCAATCTACTTTACAGGCAGAAGAAAAATCCTCTGCAACCAGTATTGCGGTTGTAGGAAAACCCAATGTTGGCAAAAGTTCTATCGTAAACCTGCTTTTGGGAAATCCGAAATTGATTGTAACTGAAATTCCAGGCACAACCAGAGATGCTATAGACAGCCCTTTTCGCTATCATAATAAAGATTATATGCTAATTGACACGGCAGGGCTAAGAAAAAAGACCAGAATTAACTACGGCGTGGAATATTTTTCCACTTTAAGAACAATTGAGGCAATTGACCGTGCGGACATAGTTATTTTAGTGCTTACCGCAGAGGAAGAACTTAGCGTGCAGGATATTAAAATTGCCAGCTATGCCAAACGCAGAATGAAAGAAATTATGGTGGTTTATAATAAATGGGATTTGGTAGAAAAAGAAACCAATACCATCAATAAGTATCTGAAGGAATTGTATTTCCAGATGCCCTTTCTGCAATTTGCTCCTGTGCTTTTTATTTCTGCTAAAACAACTCAGCGCATTCATCGGATAATGGAAACAGTGGCTAAAATTGAGGAAGAAAGCGAAAAGCGGATTTCTACTTCGGAACTGAATCGTTTTATGGAAACAGTTATTATGCATAGACCTCCAACTCATCCCAGCGGCAGACACATAAAAATATTCTATATTACACAGGCAGCGGTGAAACCACCAACTTTTATTTTCTTTTGCAATACGCCTGCATTGATAACGGAAAATTATCGCCGTTATCTTCATAATCAGTTAAGAGAAATGTTCAAATTTGAAGGAGTTAGCATCAAACTAATCTTCAAGGGACGCAAAAAAGAAGAGGATAAACTTGAGCTTCAGTAATATTCTACCTTGGCTTATGCTGTTACTTGCCTATTTTTGGGGAAGCATTCCCTTCGGGTTGTTAGCTGGTAAAATATTTTACCATAAAGATATCCGTAAAGAAGGCAGTGGCAATATCGGCGCTACAAATGCTTTAAGAGCTTTTGGCACGGTTACGGGATTTTTTGTTTTGCTCTTGGATATGGTAAAGGGTTATCTTCCTGTTATATTAGCAATTTCACTTTTAGGAAAGGGTAGCCCCTTTATTGCGTTAACGGCGCTTTTTGTTATTTTAGGGCATATTTTTCCTGTATATTTAGGTTTTAAAGGTGGAAAAGGGGTAGCAACCGCTGCCGGCGCTTTTTTGGCTTTAATGCCTGTCAGTTTACTTTTTGCTTTGCTTGCTTTTATCATTGTGGCAGCAGTTTTCCGTTATGTATCTGTAGCTTCCATTTGCGCAGCTTTTGTATTGGAAGGGCATTGTTTTTATCGGTTACTGAAAATTGGAAAACCAGATTATGCCACTTTGATTTTAGTAACGATAGTGGTTCTAATGATTATCACCAAACATAAAAGCAATCTGGAGCGCTTAGTTAATAAAACCGAACCCAAGCTGAAATTTACAAAAAAAGGAAATTAGAACAAGAAAATGTGTGGAATAATTGGCGTTTTCGGAAACGATAACGCTGCCCGAATTGCTGCCCTCGGTCTTTTTGCAGAACAGCACAGAGGGCAGGAAAGTTGCGGAATGGCAGTTAGCGATGGCTTGTTAATTCGTTTGCACAAAAGGATGGGCTTAGTAAAAGAGGTTTTTCACGATGAACAGCTTAATGCCTTGCCCGGAAAAATAGCCATCGGGCATGTGCGTTATCCTACAAAAGGCAGTGCCACGGAATTTAACACCCAACCTCATTTAGTGGAAACTCTTTCCGGACCTTGTTATGCTCTTGCCTCCAATGGTGATATTGTTAATTATGAGCAGGTGCGGCAGATGCTGGAAAAGGAAAAGGTCTATTTTAAAAGTGACAACGATGGTGAACTGCTGGTTAAATATATTGCCTATCGTATCTTACACCATAAAGACAAGATTGGTGATGCAATCAGGAATTTGATGAAGGATATTAAAGGTGCTTATTCCAGTGTTCTGTGCACCCCCACGGAACTTTATATGTTTCGCGATCCCTATAGCATTAGACCTATGATTTGGGGTAAAACTCCTGAAGGAACTGTGATAGTTGCCTCCGAAAGCTGTGCTTTGGATACTTTGGGAGTGCAGGATAGACAAGAAGTGCCTCCTGCAGGAATTATCAGGATTAGCGATAGCACAATTGAGGTCTTGGATAACGACCCCAATCTCTATCGGGAAGGAAAGAGAGAAAAACACTGCATCTTTGAACAAATATATTTTTCTCGTCCCGATAGTTTTCACTTCGGGGAAAATGTTTATGCCGTGCGGGAAAAGATTGGTGCAGCTTTGGCTATGCAAGATGAAGGGCTAAATCCTGATTTGGTAGTTCCTGTTCCCGATTCATCCAATTTTATCGGTCTGGGTTATGCCAATCAAAGCGGAATTCCCCTTTCTTTGGGTTTAATTCGTAATCACTATATCGGCAGAACTTTTATCAAGCCGGAACAGACAGTCCGCGATGAAAGCGTCCGCCAGAAATTTAATGTCCTGCCCAATTTCTTTACCGGTAAAAGGATTGTTTTAATTGATGACAGCATTGTGCGGGGAACTACTATCCGCAAAATTGTGAAACTGATTAAAGATGCCGGTGCAAAGGAAATTCACTTAAGAATAGGCAGTCCGCAAATAAAACACAGTTGCTATTATGGTATTGATACCCCCAATGCGCAAGAATTAGTTGCCAACCGTAGAACTTTAAATGAAATTCGGGAAATTACCGGAGTAGATTCCTTAAAGCACTTATCGTTAAGTGATCTGCAAACCTGTGTGCACTGTGCTGAAAATTATTGTTATGCGTGTTTTGACGGAAATTATCCTGTTGGAGTTTATAATGCACCAAATTAAACCCGGAAGGTTGACCTCCCGGTCAACCACTAATAGCAGACGCCTGACTATTTCTTTGGATAGGAGTTTATAATGCACCAAATTAAACCCGGAAGGTTGACCTCCCGGTCAACCACTAATAGCAGACGCCTGACTATTTCTTTGGATAGGAGTTCATAATGCACCAAATTAAACCCGAAAAACTGAATAAAATCCTGGAAAGCTTTCCCAGCCGTCGGATAATTGTTATCGGCGATATTATGCTGGATGAATATCTCTGGGGAAAAGTGCAACGCATCTCTCCGGAAGCCCCTGTTCCCATTGTAGAAATAAACAATACTGATTACCGTTTGGGAGGTGCAGCTAATGCAGCTGTAAATCTCAATGCTCTTGGCGCAGAGGTTAATTTAGTGGGGGTTTGCGGAAAAGACAGTCAAGCCAGGATTATTTTGCAGCAATTGAAGAGAAGAAAAATGTCCACCGCAGGAATTTTCCTTGTTCCTTCCCGCCCCACTACTTTAAAAACCAGAATCGGTTCTGTGAGCCAACAGATTGTGCGTTTGGATAGAGAAGAGACCTCTATGTTAGATAGCGGTATGCAAAAAGAAATTCTTGCCTATCTGGCTGAAGTTATTCCGCTATGCGATGCCCTGATAATTGAGGACTATGATAAAGGGCTGCTTAGCCATAGTTTGATAAAAGAGGTTTTACATCTGGCAGGAAAATATAACAAAATGGTAGCGGTTGACCCTAAATATTTGAATTTTAGTGCTTATTGCAATGTGGAAATCTTTAAACCAAACTATCGTGAACTGGAAATGTATCTGGGCAGGGGGCTTGCCGATAACACAGAATTTGAAAGAGTTACAGCTGATTTGAGGCAAAAAATGAATATTCAACAATTTGTGGTGACCAAAGGGAGTGAAGGAATGTATCTTTTTTCGGGGAAAAAGCCCGTGCAGCATTTACCCAGCTTCGCGCGTGAGGTCTATGATGTTTCCGGAGCTGGAGATACAGTTATCAGTGCTTTAACTTTGGCTTATCTATATAACCGGGATATTGAAACTGCTGCCTTAATAGCCAATCATTCTGCTGCTGTGGCTGTAGCCAAGAAAGGAACTGCCAGTGTAACGATTGAAGAGATTCGGGATAGTTTTAATGCTCCAAAATAAGATTATACCTTTTGCGGAAATAGCTCAATTAAGCCAAACCCTTCATCAGCAGGGAAAAAAGATTGTGTTTACCAATGGCTGTTTTGATATTTTGCACTGCGGGCATATTCTCTATCTGGAAAAAGCGAAAGAATTGGGAGAGGTATTGATTTTAGGATTGAATAGCGATATTTCCGTAAAACGCCTGAAAGGAAATAACCGTCCTATCGTTCCGGAAAGGGATAGAGCCCTTGTTGCAGCTGCTTTGGAAAGTGTGGATTATGTTTGTATTTTTGAACAGGATACGCCTTGGGAACTTATTGAACTTATTCAACCCGATGTTTTAGTAAAAGGCGGGGATTGGCAAGTTGACAAAATTGTGGGTGCGGACATTGTACAAAAAAAAGGTGGTAAAGTTCTTTCCCTGAATTACGAACAGGGCTTTAGCACTACCAATATTATTGAACGAATTAAACAGGATTGTTAAATGAATGAAGAAATCATTGAAGATAGCGGCATAGTAAAAAAGGTAGAAGGTAAAAGCGTTACAGTAGAGATTGAACGCGGCAAAGGATGCAACAGTTGTAAAATGCAGGGGTTTTGTTTTAATAAAAGCGAGCCGTCAGAATTTGAAATAGTTACCGATATTCCTTTGAAAGTTAATGACAAAGTGCAGTTGGATATTTCCCCTGTAGGCAGAGCTTTGGTTTCCCTGCTGGTTTTTGGGATGCCCCTGTTGTTTCTCTTTGCGGGTTACTTAATTGCCTCGCAGTGGTTTACGGAACTACTCTCCAGTTTAATTGGATTTGCGGGTATGGCTCTTTCCTTCTATATAGTCCGAATTATAGATAAAAGATACGGTAAGAAGTTAAAAATCACCATTGCGAGGAAACTTTGAAAATAAAACTGAATGAAATGGTCTTTTACGGTTATCATGGTGTGCACGCTGAAGAACGGGCATTAGGGCAACGCTTTATTGTTAGCGTTACCCTTTATACCAATTCCACCGTAGATAAATTTATCCGCCGTTTGGAAGATACGATTGATTACACAAGAGTATATGCGGAAATAAAAGAAATAATGGAAAGCCGGCAATTTTACCTGCTGGAAAATTGTGCTAATACAATTGCGGATAAGTTGCTGGAAGATTTCCCGCTGCTGGAAAAATTAACCATCTGCATTCAAAAGCCCTCCGTGCCAATTCAAGGAAGTTTGAGATCGGTGGAAGTAATTTTAAATAGAGCCAGAAATAAGCAAGAGGATATTGAGAACAAATGATCTATTATCTTTGCCTCGGCTCCAATTTAGATGATCCAGACAGTCAACTGGAAGAAGCTCTCCAGCGTTTGGAAAGCGAACCCCAAATAAGAATTCTGCGTAGTTCCAAACGCCTTGCCACTGCACCTTATGGATTGCTGAATCAACCCGATTTTCTTAATCAGGTATTGGAAGTAGAAAGCAGTTATCAGCCCCAGGAAATGATGGAAAAATTGTTAGATATAGAAAAAGCGATGGGACGCATCAGAAAAGAAAAATGGGGACCGCGTAAAATAGATATTGATATTCTTATGGCAGACGATTTGGTTTTGGATAGTAGAATAACTCCTTTAGCAAAGAACGCTCCGGAGGTTATTATTCCCCATCCCGATTTACATAACCGGGAATTCGCTTTGCGCTTGCTGAATGAACTAATTCCCGATACCGAACATCCGCTAATGCATAAAACCATTTATGAGTTATATTATACTATAGTAGCTCAGGAGGAAAATAATGAATAATCTGGCAGCGATTATTCTTGCTGCAGGAAAAGGCACCAGGATGAAATCCGAGAGAGCCAAGGTAACTTTACCCCTTGCCGATAAGCCAATGATTCAAAGGGTTGTGGATACCGCTTTGGCTGCCAAGTGCCAAAAGATATATATAGTAGTTGGCTATATGAAAAATAATGTAATTGCAGCAGTTGAAGATAACGCTAAAATTGACTTTGTAGAACAAAAAGAACAGCTGGGAACAGGACATGCCGTAATGATTTCCGAACCTCTAATCACCGATCCTAATCAGGATGTTTTAATTTTATGCGGAGATGTGCCTTTGCTTTCAGCTAAAACCCTTACCCGGCTTTATGAAGAGCATAAAAGGTCGTCAGCTGCCTGCACGGTTCTAACTGCCTTTTTGGATGATGCAGGAAAGTATGGCAGAATTTTACGGGATGCCACAGGCAAAATTTGCGGCATTAAAGAATATAAAGATGCCAGCGAAGAACAAAGAAAAATCAAGGAATGGAATACCGGTATCTATTGTTTTATGGCTGGCGAATTGTTTAGCGCCTTGAAAAAGACCTCCAATCATAATCAGCAAAGCGAATATTATTTAACGGATACGATTGGCATTCTCTATCAACAGGGTAAAACTATCTCCAATGTTGTTTTGGATGACTTGATGGAGGTTTCGGGAGTAAATTCACAGGAAGAACTTGCTGCTCTGGAAGATATTTATATAGACCGCATTCGTCAAAAATGGCTTAATAGCGGTGTAATAATACACAATCCTCATAGCGTTTATATTGGAGAGGAAGTTATCATTGAACCGGATGTGGAAATTCACCAGAATACAGTTATCAAAGGCAAAAGCACTCTGGAAAAGTGTTGCGTGATTGGTCCCTGCAGCTTTCTGGAAAATAGCACTGTATCTACTGAGGCAATTTTGCAGGGACATAATATCCTGGTGAATGCAATTATCCCGGAACATCATATTCTCCATTTCGGTTCGCAAATAATTGAAGAAACGCAATATGAATAACAATAACGGTAACAAAGAGCAACCGCATTATCTTTATTCACCTTGGCGCTTAGATTATATTTTAGGGGAAAAACCCGGGGACTGTATTCTCTGCCGCTATCAAAATTCCGTTTACGATGAGGAAAATTTGATTTTGCACCGGGCAAAAAACAGTTATATTATGCTTAACCGCTATCCTTATAATAACGGTCATTTGATGATTATTCCCTATCGGCACTGTGCCGCTTTGGCAGATCTGGATACTGAAACCTGGCAGGAAATGACTGCTCTGCTTAGAGATGCGGAAGTAATCCTGAAAAAAGTGTATAACTGTGACGGTATCAATATCGGCATCAATCTTGGCTGTGCAGCCGGAGCCGGAATTGCTGAACATTTGCATATTCACATAGTTCCGCGGTGGAAGGGGGATAGCAACTTTATGAGTGTAATTGGAGGGGAAAGAGTAATTCCGGAGCCCTTTGAAGTTACCTTTCAGAAATTAGCGCCGGAATTTGCCAACCTCATAAAAAATCAAGAGGATATCGGTTGAATTTGACAAACAACCAGCCCGAAAATAATTTGACCCCCAAAAGGAAAATATGGTTACCCATTATTCTGGTTCTTATTGTTATAATTGCGGTTGTGCTGTTTTTTACGAGCAGGAAAAAGAGCCCGGTAAACAAAATTGCCTATACCGAAGAACAGCTTCCCGCTATCAAAGTAGTGGTTACTAATGGATGCGGATATGAACATCTGGCAGCTGATTTTGCCTTGGCTCTGAAGGATAAGAATATTGAAGTGGTCAGTTTAGGGGAAACCTCCAAACCGATTTATGATAAAACAATAATAGTTGTCCGGAAGGGCGATAATGAAGATTTGGAACGGTTAAAGAAAATGACTGGCATTCAAAGATGGACAAGCGCTTATAATGAATATTTTAATGCCGATTTTGAAATTATCGTCGGCAGGGACTATGAACAGTTCATTACTCACTAAAGGGAGGAAATTTTGGCTGAAAGCATCAGCTTGGAAACCGTTATCAATTGGTTGAAAGAAAAGAAAGCGGAGAATATCCGTATTTATAATGTGCAGGATAAATGTTCCTATACAGATGTAATAGTTGTTTGTGAAGGCAGCGCCGATGTGCATAATAAAGCCATTGCCAATCACATCGTAGAGATGGCAAAAGAGAATAAACTGACCCTTTTAAGCAAAGAAGGTATGGACTATGGGCAATGGGTGTTGCTTGATATTGGAGAACTGATTGTGCATATCTTTTTACCCGAAACAAGAGATTATTATAATATAGACGAGCTTTTAACCAAATTGGTAAATAAACCGTTGCAAGAGAGTGAAAAATGATAAAAGAGCTTCTGCATCAGAATATTGTTGAGGTCTTAGATATTCTGAAACTTAGCCATGCCAAGGAATTCAGTGTTGAAATTCCCAATAATACGGAATTTGGCGATTATTCTTCCAATGCTGCTTTGGTTTTAAGTAAAGAAAACAAGCTGAAACCTGAAGCAATGGCAGAAAAGATTGTTAAAGAACTAAAGAAAAATAAGGCATATAAAAAACTGGAAATTGCCGGTCCCGGCTTTATCAATTTCTATCTTGCCCCGGCTTTATATCAGCAGGTCTTTTGGGAAATTTATAAAGACGAAGAATACGGAACAAGCGATTTCGGCAATAAGGAAAAAGTGCTGTTGGAATTTGTCAGCGCCAATCCTACGGGTCCCTTAAATATTGTCAGTGCCCGAGCAGCTGCTTTTGGAGATACCATATATAGAATAATGAAATATGTAGGTTATGCTCCGGCAAGGGAATTTTATATAAACGATGCGGGTAATCAAGTAGATATTCTGGCAGAATCGTTGGAATTGCGTTTAAGGGAAATCCACGGAGAGAAGATTGGCGAATTCCCCTATGAAGCATATCACGGAGAGTATGTGAAGCATTTGGCTCACCGTTTGAACGCTTTGGAAGGAACCAGGGTTTTTATGCTGCCGGAAAAAGACCGCCTGGAGCACTTGAAAGAATTTGCCTTATCCGAGCTTTTGGAAATGCAAAGAAATTCGCTGGAGAAATTTGGTGTTGTTTTTGAAGGTTGGGTTTCCGAAAAGACCCTGCGTTCAGAAGGAGTGGTGGAAGAAGTTCTGTCCTATTTAACGGAAGCGGATTGTACTTATGAAAAAGATGATGCCATTTGGTTTTCCAGCACAAAATTTGGGGACGACAAAGATAGAGTGCTGATGAAATCGGATGGTTCCATCACCTATTTTGTTCCCGATGTTGCCTATCATTTAACTAAAATTCAGCGTGGTTTCACTAAATTGATAGATATTTTCGGACCCGATCACCATGGCTATGTACCAAGGATTAGAGCTGCCTTTAGGGCTTTGAATTATGATGAATCCATCCTGGAATTCATATTTCTGCAGCAGGTTAATATCTTTGAGAGTGGGGAAAGAGTGAAAATGAGCAAGCGTGCGGGTAAAATTGTAACTATGGACGATCTTATCAGTGTTGTTGGAAAAGATGCAGCCCGTTATTTTTTCATAGCGCGCAAGGCAAATGCACATCTGAATTTTGATTTGGAGCTTGCCTTGAAGAAAAATAACGAAAACCCTGTTTACTATTGCCAATATGCTTATGCCCGGATTTGCAGTATAATGAAAAAAGCTCGTAGCGAGAAGGTCTATCCCAAGCATTTCAAAAAAGAAATGGTAAAAAAACTCGTGAAACCGGAAGAACTGGCGCTAATTCAAAAAATGGCGGACTTGCCTGAATTGCTTATTTTAATAGCCATTCATCGGGAACCGCATCGCTTAACTACTTACATAGAAGAGCTTGCGTCTTTGCTTCATCATTATTACGAAAAGTATCAGATCGTAAATGCCCGCAATCTTTCTCTTTCGCAAGCGCGTTTGATGCTGCTTTTTACCGTTAAAAAAGTTATGGAAATCAGCTTTGAGTTAATGGGCATTAGTGCACCCGAAAAAATGTAGCGTTAATTGAGTAAATAAATGGATGATTCCTTTCGTATAGGTATAGCCGTTCCGAGTGATATTGATGCCTTTCAGGAAATAGAAAAGCAGGTTTTTTCCAATCCCTGGCCCCGGGAAGCTTTTTCCGGGATGCTTTTTTCCTGGTTTTTTACTTTGCTAAGGGAAGATGAAGTGATTGGTTATATTATTTATAGCGGTGGGGCAGATGAAATGGTAATTGTGAATTTTGCTGTCCGACCCGATTTTCAGGGAAAGGGCTTAGGGGAATATTTGCTAACGGAAACAATGCGAATGATGTATGATAGGGGAATTCGCTATTTTTATCTGGATGTGCGGATGTCCAATTTCAAAGCACATTCTTTATACAAGAAGGTAGGATTTGAGGATATCGGCATCCGTAAGAATTATTATAATAAACCCGACGAAGATGCCATAGTTATGGGAATGAAAATAAAATGACTTGCGAATATGACTATTTAGTTATCGGCAGTGGTATTGCCGGTTTAATTTATGCCCTGCAGGTTTCCAAATATGGAAAAGTGGCAGTGATAACCAAAAGTTCTCTTACCGATTGTAATACAGACCATGCTCAAGGGGGAATCGCTGCCGCTATAGACCCCAAGGATTCTTTTGCGGCTCATATTGAAGATACTTATCAGGCAGGAGCGGAATTAGGGAAAAAACAGGTAATCTCGGAAATTATCTCTTCAGCACCTCAACTGATTCAGTATTTGATAGATTTAGGAACGGATTTCACTTTGCGTGATCCTGCTTACGACATCTGCCTGGAGAATCTCTCTCTTACTATGGAGGGAGGTCACACACGCCGTAGGATTGCCTACGCTGCTGATTCTACAGGGCATCAAATTATGGAGGCATTAATTGCTCAATGCCGTAAAAATCCTAATATTGATATTTTTGAATATCATATCGCTATAGACCTGATAACTCAGCATCATGTAGTTCAAGATGAAGGTTTTGTACCCGGAATTTCCTGCTGGGGTGCCTATGTGTTAGAAACCAAAGAAAATAAAGTGGATATTTTTAAAGCCCGTAAAACGATGCTTGCAACCGGTGGAGCTGCCCAAATTTATTCTCCCAATACCAATCCCAAAGTTACCACCGGCGATGGAATGGCTATGGCTCGTTTAGCAGGAGGGCGTTTAGCTAATATGGAATTCGTGCAATTTCATCCTACCGCTTTTTGGAATCCCGATGGCGAGACCTTTTTAATAAGCGAATCTCTAAGAGGAGAAGGAGCTGTTTTGCGTCTTTCAGATGGCAGCACCTTTATGGAAAATTACCATCCGCAAGGTAATTTGGCTCCCCGGGATATCGTTTCCCGAGCCATAGACAGTGAATTGAAGAAGCGGGGAGAGAAATTTTGTTACCTGGATGCCACAAGAGTTCCTTCCGAGCAATTGCTGAAACATTTTCCCTCCATCAACAGTATGTTGAAAGCCCAGGGAATTGATTTTACGGTTGATCCTATTCCGGTAGCTCCAGCAGCGCATTATTTTTGTGGAGGGGTGCTTTCTACCATTGAGGGCATCACGGATATCCGCAATTTATTTGTGGCAGGGGAAGTTGCCTGCAGTGGATTGCATGGAGCTAACCGTTTGGCATCCAATTCGTTACTGGAAGCATTGGTGATGGCATATAAAGCAGGAAATCATCCTTCCAATTGGGAAGAAGTTAAATTTCCACGTATCCCGGAATGGAAAGTGATTGAGGAATTCAATGAAAACGAATGGGTAGTGATTAGTCACAACCGGGAAATTATGGGAACTATTATGCAAGGTTATGTAGGTATCAGAAGAAGCAGGCGTTTGCTGAATTATGCTCTTTCCCGATTGGAAAACATCTATAACGAAATTAACAACTTTTACCAGCATAATGCAGTCCGCAAGGAAGTAGTGGAAACACGCAATATGGCAATTATAGCCATTGCTGTAGTAAGAAGTGCTCTAATGCGTAAGGAAAGCAGAGGAGCGCATTTTTTGGTAGATAACCCCTATCACGATGATGAACACTATAAACATGACACCATTATTTAGTTTGAATGTTGCACAAGGTAAGAATTCTTCCGGTGAAAGCTCTCACCGTGAAAATCTCACTCCTAATGCCTCATCAGACAAGGGACTTTTTATAACCTTTGAAGGCATTGAGGGCAGCGGAAAGACCACCCAGATTATGATGCTGGTGGATTTTCTAAAAGCCAAAGGTTTGCCTTATGTAACAACGCGCGAACCCGGGGGCACTAAAATTGCGGAAGCTATTCGCGAATTACTGCTCAATCCGGAATTTAAGGAAATGAAACCGGAAACGGAATTACTGCTATATTGTGCCAGCAGAGCTCAACATACGGCAGAACTTATTCTTCCCGCCCTGGCTGAAGGGAAAATAGTGATTAGTGACCGTTATTTTGATTCCACTTATGCCTATCAGGGAGCTGCCAGAGAGCTAAACGAAGAACTGATCAATGTGCTTACCGAATTTTCAACTTATGGCAGGACTCCCGACCTTACTTTTCTTATAGACCTTCCTGTAGAAATTGGCATTGCCAGAATTAAAAATCGCAGTTTAGACCGCCTGGAACAGGAAGCCCTCGGTTTTCACGAAAAAGTGCGCAAGCAATTTTTATCTATTGCCAATAAATACCCTTCCAGATATATTGTTCTTAATGGAGAAAGCCAACCGGAAATTATTCACCGTCAGATTCTCTCCACTCTGCAACCTTTTATAGGAGAATAAAATGATTAAACCCAAGCAGAAACTTGCTCTAATCTCAATTATCAGCATTTGGGTGTTAAGTGCCTTGCTTCTTGTTGTGGCAACGGATGCTTACGCTCAAACCCGTCCGCAAAGTACCAATTTATATTCCCAGGTGCAACTTTTCAGTGAGGTCTTATATAAGCTGAAACAATATTATGTAACCGACTTGGATGACGAAGAACTTATTAAAGCTGCCATTGACGGTATGCTTGGTTCTACAGACCCTCACACAACCTATTTTACTCCCGAGAAATTTAAGGAATTTACAACTACCACTAAAGGTTCCTTCGGAGGTTTGGGAATTCAAATAGATAAAATCGGCGAATATATTACCGTCGTTTCTCCAATTGAAGGAACTCCTGCCTATAGAATGGGGATTACTGCCGGGGATAGAATTATCAAAGTTGACGGTGTCTCGGTAGTTGGTTTTTCTACGGATGAGGCAATTAAAAGAATGCGGGGGGATGTAGGAACTAAAGTTAAAATAACTATCAGCCGTCCCGGTTTACCTGAACCCATAGATTTTGAAATTACCCGCGAGACCATAAAAATAAAGAGTGTGCCCTATAGTTTCAAACTGGATAATGGCGTTGGCTACATTCGTATCACTCAATTTAATGAAAATACTGTAACCGAGTTGAGGGCTGCTTTGGATAACCTGGAAAACCAAAATGTAAAGGGTTTGATTATAGACCTGCGTTGGAATCCCGGAGGACTTTTAGACCAGGCAGTAGATACCGTTAATGAATTTATCGGAAAAGACCGTTTGGTAGTGGAAACCAAAGGTAGAACGGAAAACAAGCAACTTTATACCAGATATAATGTTAAAGAGCGAAACTATCCTATTGTCGTTCTTGTTAATGAAGCATCGGCATCCGCCTCAGAAATTTTTGCCGGCAGCTTGCAGGATTGGGATAAGGGCTTAGTGATGGGCAAAAATACTTTCGGGAAAGGAAGTGTGCAACAGCTTATTCCTCTTTCCAACGGCAACGGAATTAAAATTACTACTGCCTATTATTACATCAAAAGCGGACGCTGCATACATAAAATGAGTAATGATAACTTGCTTAAAGGCAAAGAAGTGAGCGAAGAAGACCTGAAAAAAGAAACCGAAAACAACCTCCAACAGGTCTATTATACTGCCAAAAATCGTAAGGTTTACGGAGGGGGAGGAATTCAACCCGATATTACAGTGGAGAGCGATTTCCTGACCCTTTTCGGAGTTGAATTACGCCGTAAGAATGTCTTCTTCAATTTCGCCGTGGACTATTTGGTGCAACACAATCACCAGTTTGATGCCCATACCCAAATTGACAGTAAAATTATGAACGATTTTCTGGCTTATGTATCTAAAAACGACATTAAATATACCCAGGCAGATGTGGATAGCGCCAATAGCTTTATCCGGAATTCTATCAAAAGTGAACTTGTTCGTAAAGTGCAAGGTGACGAAGAAGCATATAAAATAACCATTTCTCAGGATAAACAGTTGATGGAAGCAATTTCTCTGTTTGACCGTTTTAAAACCTTGGAACAGATGTTTGCCTATGCCGCTTCCTTGAATGAAAAAAAAGGAAAATAGGATTTAGCAGGTTAGCTCCTTAGGGCAACATCGGAAAGTTGACCTCCTGGTCAACCTCTTCGTTTGCATGAACGAACGAGGATGGCGTTAGCTCCTCGGGAAATTACCGAGGCAAACAGCTTGTTTTGACTTACAATTTTGCCAATGCCATCGCTGAAACCACAACCCGCAAATTGGCAAACACTGGCAACTGCGCTATTATTGGTTTCCTCATTGCAAAATTGTGAGTTAAAACAAGAATTCTGTACACTGGCAACTGCGCTTTACCAACCCCTCTATTTTTGTGCTCACCGAAAGAAGATATTTTTTTTCATTTGCAGGGTTGAGTTGGAATTGTTCAGCAATGGTGGCTTCGGAGTTGAATTATTGTTTTAACTCTAAACCGAGCTTTAGCTTTGACAGTATTGGCCAAAAGATAAATTTCCTGTAAACTCTGCATCTTGTTGCAACTACAGAAGAATCGGTTTAAAGTCAAAACAATATCCCTAAGCAATCCCGAAATTTTCTCCATAAACCTCCGATATGACTCCCGTATCGTTCTCGTATCGCGATATGGGAACGATACGGGAATCTCATCTGCCACATAACGCAAAAAAGCAGGAACTGATAAACAAGTATTTTGGGGATGGAAAACGAACAATGTTTTTGTTTTGACTCACAATTTTTCAGATTTCAAACCAGCTAAAAAGTGGTTGTAAGTGAAGAAAATTGTGGGTTGTGGTTTCATTGAAGGCAGGTGAAAATTGTAAGTTAAAACAAAAATTTAAGAAAAAAAATGCCGTTTCTCCCCAAAAGAAACGGCAAAATTTATGAAATAGACAGCGCTCGGCTATTCTATTTGCGTTTATGACGGTTCTTGCGAAGGCGTTTCTTCCTTTTGTGGGTTGCGATTTTATGGCGTTTTCTCTTTTTCCCGCATGGCATAATTGCAGCTCTTATTACTTTGTCTTAACGCTAATTACAGCGTTTTTAAATTCGCGGGAAAATTTGAAGGTAGGAACGGTTCTGGCAGGAACAGGAACTTTTTGGTCTGTTTTGGGGTTACGACCTACGCGTGGTTTACGGGTTTTTAGTTTAAAGGTTCCAAAACCACGAATTTCAATATGATTTCCCTTAGCCATACTATCTTTAATGGCATAAAAAAGGGCATCAACAACAACAGCGACATCTTTACGGATAATTCCGGTGTTTTCCGAAATGATTTTTACTAAATCGGCTTTTGTCATTTTTTTTCTCCTTGAAATTAGTTTTTCACTATTTTGCTGTAATTCAGCAATAAGGTATTCATAGATAAAACCTTAGGATTTATGTCAAGGGAAAAATCTTGCGGGGCTGCCCGGTGCTTTCAGAAATCCTTTTACAATAATGCATACAGGTTAATTTGCGGAAATAAATTTGCAGGCAGGCAGTCCTTTTGAAACAGCAATTTCATTTTAAGAAAAGCTTATGCCCTATAAAAACGGACTAAACTTTATTCCGAAAAAACAAGGAAAATCCTGGGGCAAAGAAAACCAATATTTCTTTTTCCTGCCTCACAGGAATGGCGCGGGACTATCATCTGAGAAAGGAAATAATTTCTCTTCCGCCAGGGTGTAAATAGAATTAATAATAGAAATGCATTTTGCGGATGATAAGGGATAAGACCTTAGAAAATATCATCTTGACATAGAATTAGTAGTGCTAATATCAGGACAAATAAAGGGGATTTATTAGTATTGCTAAATTTATGCTTGACATATTTAGTGCTGCTTATATATGTGCTTTTGGAAATTGTAATCCCAGTAATTTCTAATATCGCAAAAGAGGTGAAAAATGCAGTCCGTAGTTCCGAATCATATTCCTGAGGTCTATACCTTCCGTTGTGAACACAATAGAGTTTTTCTCAGCCATCAGGGCAGAGAACATACTCTTTTCTTCAGTAAGGGTTTGAAGTATATTTTTGCTTTGCTGGAAAATCCGGAGCTTAATTTTTCTTACAACAGCATAGAATTGGCAGGAGGGAGTTCGCAAAGTGCCTACAATCAATTTAAAACATTGGAAGAGGTGCAAATCCAGCAGTTAAAAGTGCAGGAAAATTTCCTTCCAATTCCGAAGACAGATATGCAAACTATTAAAGAAGTGAAAGAGGAATTGCTATCCCTGATTGAAGAATTGGCGGAACTGGAGGAAAATTGTGATTATGCGCGTGCTGATGAAATTAGAGACCGTAAGGACAAACTTAGTTCTTATCTGTATGAGGTTTATCATAAGGATAATCATATCCGGAATTTTAATGATGAAGCCAAGAAGACCAAAAGAAGAATAGTTCGGGCTATCAATCGTGCTTTGGAAGAAATTGCCTCTGTGGAGCCGGAACTGGCAACGGATTTAGGAAAATCAATTAAATTCGGGACTATGATTTGCTGTCATTGGGAAAAGGAAATTGAGATAAACGGTAACTGGCAGTAGAGTAATTGCCTAAGGACTTCTGAGGTTACAAAGATGATTTTGCAGTGTTGCGGAAACACTCTATTTTATTCAGATTTTAGCTGTTGCAGGAATAGCCGGGGGATTTTCCTTAAAAAAAAAGATGCTTTCTTGATGGTTCAGTATTTTTCTTTTTTACACCTCCCCTTTTGCTTCTTCACCTTTTCATTTGTTTTATCCTTCGTTTGCGTTATATTTATTTATAGCGTCTGTGATGGTAGCACAAGAATATGAAGTAAAGGAGATAGAGATGGAATCCTTCAGCTTTTATAATCCTACGCGGATTGACTTTGGTGTAGGTTCAATCAGGAAATTGGGTATGGATATGCAGAAAGCAGGAATTAAGAAATGCTTAATGATTGCCGGGGGTGGCTCTATTAAGAAAAACGGGATATATACCCAGGTTTGTGAAACCTTGGAAAAAGCGGAAATTTGTAAAGTTGAGGGTTGGGGAATTCAGGCAAATCCCACTTTGGAAAAAGTGATGGAACTGTGTGAACTTGCCCGAAAGGAACAAGTGGAAGCAGTTTTGGCTGTTGGCGGTGGAAGTGTTATAGATACAGCAAAAACAGTTGCTGCCGGAATTTATTTAAAAGATATCTGGAGTGCTTTTGAGGGCAGAGAGAAAATCCATAAAGCCCTTCCTGTATATACTGTTCTCACGCTTTCTGCTACGGGTAGTGAAATGAATGGCAATGCAGTTATTACAAATACTGAAACAATGCAGAAATGGGGTATTTATTCTCCGCTGATTTATCCTCGTTTAAGTATTATAGACCCGTCCGTGCAATCCAGTTTACCTTTCAAACAAACAGCCAATGGAGCAATGGATGCTATGGCTCATATTTTGGAGTTTTATTTTGCCGATGACCGCGCTATTGCTACTTTGGCTATTGATGATGCTTTACTGAAAACTATTGTGGAAATGACTGACCGCCTGCAAAATAATTCCGGTGATTTACTGGCAAGAGGAAATTTGGCTTGGTGCGCTACAATGGCTTTAAACGGAATTTCCGGAATTGGATTAAAAGGAGGCGACTGGGCTTGCCATGATATAGAACATAGTTTTTCTGCCTTGCATCCCGAAATAGCTCATGGTGAGGGCTTGGGGGTTATTTTTCCTGCCTGGATTGAATATATGAGCGAAAAAGACCCTACCCGCTTTCTGCGTTGGGCGAAAAATGTTTGGAATGAGGAAAATGTTTCCCGGGCTTTGCATAGATTTAGAGATAAACTGGAAAGCTGGGGTATGGCAAAATCCTTGCGGGATTTGGGTATTAAAGAAAATGAACTGCCCAAGATTGTTAATATGATTATGACTACACCCCGCATTGGAATGGTTAGCAGATTTACGGCAGTGGAAGTGGAATCTTTGCTGATGCTGGCGTTTTGACAGGTGAAAGGTGAACGGTGAACGGTGAACAGTGAAAAGTGAAGGGTGAACGGTGAACAGTGAAAAGTGATACCAAGGAATTAAATAGAGAGTTAAACTAAAATCATAAAATCTAATCTGCGAAATCTGCGTAATCTGCGAGAGATAAATCTGCGCAATCTGCGGGAAATGAATCTGCGGGAAATCTAATCTGTGAAATCTGTGTAATCTGTGAGAGGTTAATCTTAAAAATGCTTTTTTATTTGACACAATCCCCCCACTGAATTTAAAAGGTAAAAAAAGGAAAAAACGATATCAACTTACGGCTTAGAGAATAAGCTGTCGGTTTACCCCAAGAAGGTAACGAAATGTTAGAGAAAATACTGAAGAAAATATTTGGCGATAAGAATAGTCAAGACCTGAAGCGCTACGAGCCCATGGTAAGCGAAATAAATGAAATATATTCCGGTTTGGAACAGTATGAAGATGAACAACTTATTGCCCGGGTGCAGGAAATTAAACAGGAAATTGCAGATAAGCTTAAACCGCTGAATAATGAACTCTCCGAACTGCAAAAAAACTATCGGGAAACCAGAGAAGATAGCGAACGCAACCGGTTGGATAACATCATAGACAGTAAAAAGAAAGAACTGAAACAGCTCACTAAAAGCACTACGGATGATTATCTTCCAGAGGTTTTTGCCATCGTTAAAGACACCTGCAGACGCATATCAGGTAAGGAATTTGAAGTGCGCGGTCATTTAGTAGAATGGAATATGGTGCCTTTTGATGTGCAATTGATTGGCGGGATGGCTTTGCACGATGGCAAAATTGCTGAAATGGCAACTGGAGAAGGCAAAACCCTCGTTGCTACAATGCCCTTGTTTTTAAATGCTTTAGTGGGACGCGGAGCACATCTGGTTACGGTTAATGATTATCTGGCAAGTCGGGATGCCGAATGGATGAGCCCGATTTTTAATTTTCACGGATTAACCGTTGGCTGCATTACCACCGGAATGGATTTTGAGGCACGCAAAGAAGCATATAATTGTGACATAACTTACGGAATGAATAGTGAATTCGGGTTTGATTATTTACGGGATAATATGGCAACTTCTCCCCAGCAGCTTGTTCAGCGTGATTTCTATTTTGCTATTGTGGATGAAGTGGATAGCATTTTAATTGATGAAGCAAGAACACCTCTTATAATTAGTGGTCCCATAGCTCAGGATACAAATTTCTATCGGGAATTGCGTCCGGCAATAGCTCAGCTCGTTCAACTACAGAATTCTTTGGTGCAAAGATATTTAAGCGAAATCAGAGAAGACCTGGATGAAAATAATTCCCGTCCCAATAATGACCGTTTAGCTCGCAACCTGCTTTTAGTGAAAAGAGCTGCTCCCCGGAATAAGGCATTCATCAAATTGATGCAGGAAGGTGAACTGAAAAAAATAGTCAATGACATTGAAGGTATCTACCTGCGAGATAAAAAGCTGCCCGAACTGGACGAAAATCTTTTCTTTGTAGTAGAAGAACGCCATAATAGCGTTGACCTCTGTGAAAAAGGACGCGAAGTTCTCTCCAAAAAAGATAAAGACCTCTTCATCGTGCAATCTCTGGATGAAATGTTAGCGGAAATAGATAACAATCCGGAGCTCTCGGAACAGGAAAAGCAAAAAGAAAAATCGTTGCAGACCAACCGCTTTATGGATAAAAGCGAAAAGCTGCATAATATCAATCAGTTACTCCGTGCCTTTACCCTCTTTGAAAATGACCAGGAATATGTGGTAATAGATAACAAAGTGGTGATTGTGGATGAATTTACCGGACGCCAAATGCCGGGACGCCGTTTTTCAGATGGCTTGCATCAGGCACTGGAAGCAAAAGAAAATGTGGAAATTGAAGCCGGCACGCAAACTTTTGCCACGATTACTTTACAGAACTATTTCAGGATGTATGATAAACTTGCCGGGATGACCGGAACCGCAGTTACGGAAGAAGCTGAATTTATGGAAATATACAGTTTACCGGTTATGGTGATTCCTACAAATGTTTCCGTTACCCGCATTGACCACGATGATCTGATATACTTAGGTAAAAATGATAAATATCAGGCAATCATCAATGAGATTATTTACTGGCACGAAAGACAAAAACCCGTTCTGGTGGGAACAGTTAGTGTAGAAGTGTCGGAAGTTCTTTCCCGTTTACTAAAGCGGAAAGGAATAGCTCATAATGTTCTAAATGCCCGTCAACATCAACGCGAAGCAGAAATAATTACCGAAGCCGGACAACCCGGAGCTGTAACTATAGCTACCAATATGGCAGGTCGGGGAACCGATATTAAGCTTGGTAAAGGCGTTGTGGAAGGTTCTTACGAAAGCTATTTGAATTTGCCTAAAACATTAACCGAAGAATATCCTTACGGCTTACCTTTGGATGGACTTCATGTAATTGGCAGTGAAAGACATGAAAGCAGAAGAATTGATAGACAGCTGCGCGGAAGAGCAGGCCGTCAGGGTGACCCTGGAACTTCCCGTTTTTATCTTTCTCTGGAAGATGATTTAATGCGCCTTTTCGGTTCGGATAGAATAGCTCCGATGATGGTTAAAATGGGCTTAAAAGCGGGAGATGTAATTCGCCATCCCTGGATGACCAAAGCCGTGGAAAAAGCACAAAAGAGAGTGGAAGAGCATAACTTTGAAATCCGCAGAGAACTGTTGAAATATGACGAAGTGATGAATCAGCAACGCGAAGTGATTTATGCCTATCGTCGCAGTGTGCTGAAGGGCTATGACCTGAAGAACGAAATTCTGGAAATGATTGCTGAAACTATATCCAATCTTGTGGATGAAGTTATTACTCCTCACAGCTATCCTGAGGACTGGAATTTGGAACATATCTGCGAATGGTTTCAGCGGAGCTTGAATTTGGGATTACACCTTGAGGATATTGCCAGTGACCATCTGAACAGAGACCTTCTGCTGAACACTTTGCTGGAATATGCTCTTTCTGCTTATGAGAATAAAGAAAAACAGCTTGGGACGGAACAGCTGCGAGATATTGAACGGCGCGTTCTTCTGGAAGTTGTTGATGATGAATGGCGAGACCATTTACACGAGATGGACCTGCTGAAGGATGGTGTATATTTACGAGCTTATGCCAATAAAGACCCCTTAATTGAGTATAAAAAAGAGAGCTTTGAACTTTTTCAGGGTTTAATAGCCCGCATTCAAGAAAATGTTACCCGTAAGGTATTTACTACTTATGTTCTTTCCCAGGAACAAATAAACGACCTGCTGAAAAATGCCAATCTGTCTCATCAGGATATAAACGCTTTTCTACATTCACAGCAGGAACAACAGATGGTGCAAAATATGAGCGCACCTCCTAAATATAATAATCCTGGGGGAGAAGTGGAAAAAGTGAGACCCGTAAAAGTAGCTCCCAAAGTAGGAAGAAATGATCCCTGCCCTTGTGGAAGCGGGAAAAAGTATAAAAAATGCTGCGGAATAAATGAAGAAATATAGAGGGCAGAGGGCAGAGGGCAGAGGGCTGAGGGCAGAGAGCTGAGGGCTGAGGGCAGAGAGCTGAGAGCTGAGAGCTGAGGGCATCCGGAAGGTTGACATCCTTGTCAACCAATATAAAAGATAGAGCTTAAGTAAAAGTTGGAGATAAAGAAATAGCGCAGTTGAAAGTGGAACGATGAGGATATTGTTCTTCCTGTAGTTTCGCTTGCCTGCTAACCTGTTAACCGAAAAAGGAAAGATATGAGTAAAGGACTAATAATAGTAGAATCCCCTGCCAAGGCAGGAACGATAACTAAATTTCTGAAGAACCAATTCAATGTGAAGGCATCAATGGGGCACATTCGTGATTTGCCTAAACACGAAATGGGTGTGAATGTTCAGCAGGGTTTCAAACCCGTTTATGTAATAGATAAAAAGAAAAGCAAAGTGATTTCAGAACTTAAAGAGGCGGCTTTATCTGCCGATAGCATTTATCTGGCAAGTGATAATGATCGGGAAGGAGAAGCCATTGCCTGGCACCTTTCCGAAGCCCTGAAAAAGGAACTGAATAATAAACCCGTTTATCGGATTGTGTTTAACGAAATCACTTCTAAGGCTATAAACGAGGCAATGAAAAACCCCGGACAAATTGATATGGCAAAAGTGGAAGCTCAACAGGCAAGAAGAATTTTAGACCGCCTGGTGGGTTATGAAGTAAGCCCCTTGCTTTGGAAAGTGATTACTAAAGAGCTTTCCGCAGGCAGAGTGCAATCCGTTGCTTTGCGTTTGATTTGTGAACGCGAAGCAGAAATTAAAGCATTTATCCCTAAAGAATACTGGAAAATTGAAGCGGACTTCTGGAAGGGTAATTTGCCTCCCTTCAAAGCGGTATTGGAAAAAATTGAAGGTAAAAAAATAGAAATCCCGGATGAAAAAAACGCCATAGAAATTGTAGAAAATATCCAGAATGCAGAGGCAAAATTAAGTGAAATAAAACGCAGCAATCGTAATGTGGAACCCCTTCCTCCTTTTATAACCAGTACTTTGCAACAGGAAGCAAGTAAGCTGCTTGGTTTTCAGGCACACAGAACAATGAGCATTGCCCAGGTTCTTTATGAAGGAATAGATTTAGGCGGAGAAAGCACAGGTCTGATTACTTATATGCGAACCGATTCTACCCGCATGGCAGAAGAAGCAATTGCCAAAGCCCAAGACCTGATCAAAGAGCGTTTCGGAGAACCAGCTTTGAACCCCAAAGTGCGTGTTTTCAAAAATAAACAGAGTGCTCAGGATGCGCATGAGGCAATTCGTCCTACCGATCCTTTCCGAACACCGGAAAGCGTAGCTCAATATTTAACCAAAGAACAGCTAAAACTATACACTCTTATCTGGCAGCGATTTATTGCTACCCAAATGATAGGTGTTAAATTACTTTCTACGAGTGTAAAAATTAATGCCGGGAAAGCGGAATTTGTGTCTTCGGGGGCGCAAATTGTGGAAGAAGGTTTCCTGAAAGCATATCCTTACATCAATATTCCTTTGGGCGAGAAGATTCATCCCGATTATGCCAAAGAGGATGTTCTGGAACATAGTGCTCTGGAAAAATCACAGCATTTTACTACTCCACCGGCAAGATTTACTGAGGCATCTTTAATTAAAGAACTGGAAGCAAAAGGAATTGGGCGTCCATCTACTTATGCTGCTATAATTGAAACCCTGAGAAAGCGTAAATATGTTTCTATGGAGAAAAGGGCATTTTTGCCTACGCAATTGGGAAATGATGTAAATCGCTTTTTGGTGGATAAGTTTGATTGTCTTTTCAATGTTAAGTTCACAGCTGAAATGGAAACTAAACTGGACGAAGTAGAATACAACAAAATTTCCTGGAAGGAAGTAGTGCAGGAATATTACGATCAGCTTATTACCTTAATCGGTCAAGTGGATGTAAAAAAAGAGAAAAATAACTTTGTGCAGGATACCGGAATTGTTTGTGATGTTTGCCAACAGGGAACAATGTTAATCAGACATAGCAAGGGGGGAGATTTTCTTTCCTGCAGCCGTTTTCCTCAATGCAAAAATACCAAGAGTTTTACTCGTGATGAAGATGGTAACATTCAAATAGTAATTCCTGCAACCTTAGCTGAGACCTGTCCTCAATGTGGAGCTCAATTAATTCTTAGAAACGGTAAATTTGGAGAATTTATTGCCTGTTCCAATTATCCCAAATGCAAGTATTCCCGTCCCAAAACCTTAGGAGTAAAATGTCCCGAATGTGGCATAGGGGAATTGACAGAGCACAAATCCAAAAAAGGGCGTCCATTTTATTCCTGTAATCGCTATCCGGACTGTAAATTTATTATGAACGATAAGCCCCTTCCGATAACCTGTCCCCAATGCGGAAATCCTTATATTGTTGAAAAATACACAAAAGAGAAAGGGAAAATTAAAATCTGCCCCAAATGTAAAACCGAAATGGAATAGGTAATGAACATTAAAGATGGTGTCAAAAGCGCATTTCAAAGCATTTTCAGCCATAAACTGAGGTCTTTGTTAACTCTTACAGGAATTGTTATTGGTGTGCTTGCCGTGGTAACAATGTTTTCCAGTGTGTATGCTATTAAAACTCTAATCAAAAATAATATGGAAGGTATGGGCTGGGATAATTCCATAGTTATTTTCCCGAGCGTAGGCAATATTGATTTGGAAACAGGAAAAAACCGCAGCAATATTAGACGCCCGAAACAGAGTGTTCCCTTTTTGAATTACGAAGATTATCTGGCTCTGAAAGAAAACCTGAAGTATAAATGTATTTACGGAACAATCTCTAAACAGAGCTTATACCGGGTTGGCAATAAAGTAAATAGTATCATTCTGCGCGCTACGGAGGTGGAGTTCTTCCAAAATAATACTTATCCTATTGGCAAGGGACGCTATTTCAATGCTTACGAAGAGGAAAATAATATCCCGGTTGCTGTTTTGGGTTATTATTTTGCGGAAGAATACTTTAAGGATAAAGACCCGATTGGTCAAGTTCTGGCTTTGGGTTCGCATCGTTTTACTGTTGTAGGGGTTTTGGCTTCCGATATTTTGAATACCGGTAATGGAATGAATTTTAACCCCTGGGAAAGAGAAAAGGACTTAAAAGCTGTTTATGTTCCCTTAAAATATGGGGCTACTTATTTAGAACGGAATAGAATTATCCACCAGATTTACTTGCAATCATATTCCACCGATGACTATGCCAAGTTAAAAAACGATGCCAGGCAAATACTGCTTTCCAGGCATAATATGTATCCCAATTTTCAATTTATGGATATTGGCGATATGATCCTGAAAATCACTGCGGAAATTAATAAAGTTATGGATAAATGGAATGTAACCCTTATTGCCATTGCTTCCATTTCGTTAATTGTAGGTGGAATAGGACTTTTCAGCACATTGCTGATCAGCATTCAGGAAAGAATGACCGAAATTGGCATCCGTAAAAGCATTGGAGCAACGGAACAGGACATTTTTTTCTATTTTATTTTTGAAGCACTGGCTCTGGCTTTTATAGGAGCTGTTTTAGGTGTAATTCTTGCCTGGCTATTGATTGTTTTGATCGCTAAAGCTATACATTTTCCCCTGTATCTTCCTGTTCAGGGAGTTGCTGTAGGAATCGGTTTTTCGCTTTTAATTGGTTTTCTTTCCGGAATTTATCCCGCATGGAAGGCAACCGGAATTGATCCTATTCAGGCAATTTACTATCGCCAATAAGAAATCGGAAGAACGGCATCCTTGTTGTTCCTTTGCAAAAAAGGAGAAACCGGAAGAACGGCATTTTTGTTGTTCCACTTACAACCCGGCTATTTCTTTAAAGTAAATTATTCGGTAACGAATGAAAGTATATGGTGTGGTTGACCAGGAGGTCAACCTTCCGAATTGGTTGACCAGGAGGTCAACCCTCCGGAACCGGAAGAACGACATCCTTGTCGTTCCACTTACAACCCGGCTATTTCTTTAAAGTAAATTATTCGGTAACGAAATAGATAATAATGTGTGGTTGACCAGGAGGTCAACCCTCCGAATTGGTTGACCGGGAGGTCAACCTTCCGAATTGGTTGACCGGGAGGTCAACCCTCCGGAACCGGAAGAACGGCATTTTTGTCGTTCCCCCACAAAAAGAAAAAAGGAGAAAGCCCCAATGAAAAAACCCGATAAATTAACCGAGTTCCTGGCAAAAAAACGCCTGCTCATCACTCGTATCCTGTGTCTTGCTGTGGCAGTGGAATTTATCATCAATTACCAAGAGCGTATTCAGCATCTTTTATCCAATCCTGCAGGTATCATTATCAGCATTATTTTAATTGCATTAGGTTCTTTTATCAGGTCCTGGTCTGCCGGAATTATTCAAAAGAGCAATCGTCTGGTGCAGGAAGGACCCTATTCCATAAATCGTAATCCGTTATACACCGGCAGCTCGCTTATGTTAATTGGGGCTGTTTTATATCTTAATGATATTTGGGCTTGGATAGTAGCAGTCCTGTTAATTCTTGTTATTTTCCCTTTTACCATCAGCAGAGAGGAAAACTCCCTGCGGAATAAATTTCCTGAACAGTGGATTGACTACGCTAAAACGACAGGAAGATACTTCCCTAAAAAGATTTCCTGGCAAAAGCTGAAATACAAATGGTCTTTTCAGTTATGGATAAAAAACAGGGAATATCAAACCTTTTCCCTTTCTGTCCTGCTCATAGTTATTATTATCATAGTATGGGTAGTTTAAAATGTTCAGAGTCCGTAATGGGACATAGCAAAACGATAGCAGTATAAATTCCTCGTCAATTGCCAACTCCGTTTTTTCTGACTTGGGCGGTAAAAATAGCAGAAACGAGCCAAAACAGGAATAGGTAATAAAGCATTTTCTTGGTAAGCCATATTTTCCCTTAGTTCGTAAACTTATAATCATAACCATACATTATTAACATACCATAACTACTTGTTGCCTGGTCATTTCTTTAACGACTCTTTAACGACCCTTTAACACTGCCTTAACTTCGTTAAGGAATCGTTAAAGAAGTGTTAATGCAGCATAAAAGATTCAACTTGGCAGGAACTAATGCGCAACATAAAAACAGGTAAAGGTCTCGCCAATGGCAAGCCAGCTTATTACTACATAGAATAAATATCTTATATTGCCCTCTATAAATTATGAACAGCACAAGCGGGAAAAAGGTTAACGCATATTCTTTCTTCGCCATTTCCTTTTCTCTATTAGCATTATTTCCTTTTACTGGATGGCAGTGATATTGCATAGATAGCTCCGGACTTTTTTTTATGCAAAAATCCACGATAAGACAGGAAAATATTTATGCCTTATCAATGAGAAAACTATATAATGGGAAGATAGGGTTGAAGATAAAACTTGACAGATTATTACTCCTTTATTTTTGCTTAAACAAAATAAAATATACTGGATAAAGGGGTTCAAATGAGCTCAAAAATGAATGTATATACTATTTACTCACTGATGCAGGACAACCAAATTCAATTTTCTTACAAGGGTCCGATAACGCAGGAAGTTCTAATTACTTTGGGTGATACTATTAAAGAAAAACTGAATAATGAGGATTGTGACACTAAAGTAGTCCGCAGGATTTTTTCCGTTTTAGTAGAGACCGCGCATAATATTCTTAAATACTCTTCCGAAAAGGTTTATCTTGATGAAACCAACAAGGCAACGGGAATTGGGCTAATCGGGATAGGAAAAACGGAACCCAATATGTTTATTGTTTTTTCCGGCAATATTGTCGGTTCCGTTGAAGCCAAAGCAATTGAAGATCGTTTGCTCTACATCAACAATCTTTCCCGCGAGGAATTGAATAAAAGCTATCAACAACAACTGAAACAAGGAACTATTACTGCAGATGGAAGTGCCGGATTGGGACTTTATGAAGTAGCAAGGCAAAGCGGTCGCCCGATAGAATACAGTTTTTCTCCCTTAGAAGATGGCAATGTATTTTTTGAGCTAAAGATTTATGTTAAGGTAGAGGATTAGAAAAATGGAAAACTATATTATTACTCCCACCAAATATACTCCCTTGATTGAGCTTTCGTTTAAGGACAACTTTTTACGCATAACAGGTGATTCTTATCCCGAAAATGCGATGGATGTGTATCAACCTTTAATTTTACAGCTGGAAAAGTATTTTACCGCTCCGGAGCAAAAACTGCAAATTGAACTGAATTTGGATTTTATCAGCACCTCCAGCAAAAAAATGCTAACCGATATCATAACCCTTTTGCAGAATTATTCTAACGCGGGGCATAACATAAATATTACCTGGTATTACACCGACGGCGATATTGAACAAAAGGAACAATGGGAAATGTTTTTGGAGGATGTTACATTTCCTTATAACATAATTCCCCTGCCGGAAGATTAAGAAAAATGACTGTAGGCGATAAAGGTCTCTTCTGGAAAGAAGAAATATTGCTTTCCGAAGCAAAAGATATATTGGCATCTCTTGGAGAAGAGGACAAAGTAAATAAACAAAAATATGCTGAACTTGCGTCCGCTTACGAAATTCTGCTGAAACAAACCTCCAAACTTACCCGCTTAAGCGATGCCGATGAAAAACGCCTGAACAATTTGCTTTCCCGTCTTTCGCGTTATGTTTCCCCTCCGCTGTATAAAAAAATAACCAGCGGTAAAGAAAGAGTGGAACTGAATAAAACCCGTAGAGTTAAACTTACCATTTTCTTTTCCGATATTGTTGACTTTTCTTCTCATAGCGCTAATATGGAAGGTGAGGCACTTTCCGCTATTTTAAATTCCTATTTGGAAGAAATGACAAACATCATTAATGCCTATAAGGGAACTCTGGATAAATATATCGGTGACGGGATTTTAGTTTTCTTTGGCGACCCGGATTTTACCAATGATTTTGAGCATGCCTTCCGCTGCGTAAATATGGCTCTGGAAATGCGACATAAAATGAGCGAATTGCAGGATAGATGGTTCAAACTTGGCTATTCCTATCCTCTGCATATTAGAATGGGTATTGCTACCGGTTATGTTACCGTTGGCAATTTTGGCAGCAGTGAAAGAATGGATTATACTATAATTGGCAGTCCGGTGAACCTTGCTTCCCGTTTACAAACACTGGCTTTGGCAGATCAAATTCTGATTTCTCATGATACCTGGGGCATAATTAAAGACCATTTTCTCTGCTCTGAAGCCCGCAAAGTAAAACTCAAGGGCTTTTCTAAAACACAGCTTGCCTACGAGGTCTATGGTCCCCGGGAAGAGAAACAGGATAACATTGTGGTGATTGAAGATAAAGAAAAGGACTTATTGATAAAATACGATAAAACAAAAATCAGCCCGGAAGAGGTGGCGAAATTAATTAAAACTTGAGAACGGTGAACGGTGAACGGTGAAAGGTGAAAGGTGAAGGGTGAAAGGTGAACGGTGAATGGTGAAGGGTGAAAGGTGAAAAGAATGGAGAATTGAGAATGGAGAATTGAAAATTAAAAATCTGTGTTATCTGTGTAATCTGTGAGAGCTAAATTTTTCCGGAAAAAGGAGGATAGATGGCAAAACGAATTAGAATTACGGCAGTTATTTTTACTTTGCTGTTGCTGACTGTTCTGCAATCAGCACAAAATTCCTCTACCGATATTTTATCTCAATATCAAAAGATTCAATACGATACCCAAAAAAACAGATTATTCCGTTACGAAGATGGTGCTCCCAAGGATAATTATTACAATAGTATTGTTGATAACTACGGTTATTTATGGCTGGAAGTGTATCCTCCAAATATCTTTAAGTTTAACGGAATTTCCTTTCAGAATATAGCTAAAGACCTTCCTCAAGTAGAAAGAGATTCTCTGCTTGATTATTCCTTGATTAGGGATAATAATAAGAACATATTTTTTGGTGGCAGGCATTACATCTATAAATGGAATGGCTATAAGATAATTAAATACGCTTTTCCCAAGGATGATAGAATCAGAGAATGCAAAAAGATAAAAAACAAAATTCTGGCAGTGGGCGATAAGGGCTATGCTGTGCTGAAAGATAACTCCTGGAAATATATCAGAATACCAATAAAACATTATGTTCAGGAGGGACTTTATGCGTATGGTTATTTTAAAGATCGTGGGTTATTAAATTGGCAGGAGCAAGAGTTTATCTTAGATAAAAATGACTGTTTATACCAGCTTCATTATGAAAGCGTAACTAATACTGATTATGAAACGGTATTTTTAGATAATGGAGAGGATTTTGTAGTTACTCGTTATTCTGATAAAGGTCTTAAGAATATCCCTTGTATTACAAAAGAAGAATTGAATAAGCAATTCACAGCACAAAAGAAGAAATTTGTTCCTTCTTTTCAAATTACGGACAATGATGAGATTTATGTTCTCTGCGACAGGACTGAATATATATACAAACTGAACCCCGATAATTCATTATTTCAAAAAGTTAATTTGGCTAAAGGCGTATTACTTGATTCTAATAGTTGCTATGGGACTCACCGTAATTTTCTTACTTCTTGCAGAAATGATACTCTGTTTTTCAGTGAAATTGATAGCGGCATTAACTACAACAAAGAAGAATATTATTATCCTGACTATAATCCTGATCAGGATTGCTTTATACTTTATAAGAATGATTATAGTTTTATTCAAGCTGTTGATAAAAAAAGAGTAAACTACCAGGCATTAGTATTGACAGCAATTCCCGGTATTGATTGCTTAATTCCTGTTACAATGCCTGAAGCATCAACAAAGGGAGAATATGTTTATTGGAGGAAGTTTACTAATATACTTATTAAAAATAATAATGTGCTGTATAGCGTAGCTGATAAAAAAATACCTGGAGTGCACAGAATATACATTACAAATGTAGATTCCAATATTTCTCAATGTATCTCCGTAGCTGATAAAGCAACTTATCTTACGCTAATTGATTATAACCCGGTAAGTAAATGTATTATGTTTGCAGGACAGGAAGGCATCAGAGAGGTCTGTATCTCTAAGCAAAGTGATTTGTTATATGAATACCAATATCAAGATTACTGGCTTACAAGTGTCAATTACTCAAGGGGATTACTTCATAATTTAGGAAACTATGATTATAAAGTGAAGGAATACAATACCTTATTGTTATTGCATAACGACAAGGGCATCAACAAGCTATATGAATATAAAGGAAAATATTACCCAACTTTAAAACTTATGAATAGTCAGAAAGCAGTATCTTTATATATGCTGGATGAAAATAATTCCATTTTGCACATTGTTGAATTTGATTTATCCGGCGGGAAGGTGAAAAAAGAAGATAAATACAAAAACATACTTTCTTATTCCACTTTGGATGATTATCTTTTACTGATAGATGATAAACATTGCTTTACTCTAAAGAACTCCGAAGGAACAAGAAAAGGAAATTTGGAACAGATAATAAACCCCTGGGCAGATATATTGAAGGCATATAATATTAAGTATGAGCAGTTATATTCCTCCTTCTTTCCCCAAGTAATAGATGAAAATACAATATTTGTTTCTTCCAGTGTAAATCAAATTGTTAAGAATGAACAAGGTGAGAGCGAATTATCCGCAGGTATGCCTTTCTATTCCAGAAAAACATTACCAGCAGCAAAAACTGCATTGGTTGGTAGTCCACCCGAAAAATTGAATACTGTTCCGTTAATTTATGACTGTAAGCAAAATAAGATAGAGGAAAAACCTACCTGGATAACTCCCTTATTTTGTAGGACATTGGAAGGAACGAAAGTCCATATTATTCATTTCCAGAAGACACAAAAAGGGACTTATTTAAGAATAAGCAACTATGCGAATAAGGATGTTGTTATATCCAATACGGATTTTATTTATCAACTTACTAATAATGAATTACCTGGATACGATATTTTTACAGATAAAGCTAACTACTATCCTAGGATTGGTAATAAGCTATACTACCTTTACCAGGAGAAATGGAATACTGTTAATCTGGATGATTTTTCCCAATACACAGAACTGGAAGGTGTTACGGAAATAAATAATGATTTATGGCTTGTTTTCAGTAATTCATTAGTGCGTCATTCTATGGCTTCTAAAGAAGATTTCATTTTCAGGCAAAGTGATGGTCTGCCTGAAAATATATTGTCAATGTATGAATTGGGAGGTGATTATTTCATTGTAACCTGCAGTGGAATTTATAAGTTCATCACGGAAGAGGAAGGAGCTACGCTAATAGTTCCGGCGGTGAATGTAAACGGCAAGTTATATCCTTCCGGAGTAGCCAATAAATTTAATCATAAGCAGAACAATATTATCATTCCGGTGGATATTCTAAACACAATGTATCCTGAAAAGATGAAACTTACTTATCGTCTGCTGGGCTATGAAAAGAATTGGAAACAGCGTGATTATCTTCCTCAGATTGAATATCCAATGCTACCTCCGGGGCATTATGAATTCCAGATTTATGGCACTTCTCCCATTGGTAAAAAGGCAAAACCCATCAGTGTGTTTTTCAGTATTTCGCCTCCTTTTTATGCTACCTGGTGGGCGTATCTGATATATATTATTGCTCTTCTTTTCTCTATTCGGGGAATTTATAAACTGCGTACCAGGCAATTGAAACTGCGTAATTTAGCCCTGGAAAAGACAGTTGCAGAACGCACTCAGGAAGTAATTGAAAAACAAAAGCACATTCAGGAGTCAATTAACTATGCCTTCTTTATTCAAAAGTCAACTTTGCCTCAGGATTCAGATATGGCAGATGCTTTTGCTTCCCATTTTGTACTCTGGCAACCCAAAGCAACTGTGGGAGGTGATTTTTACTGGCTGCATAAAAACGAAAAAGGGGAGGTCTTTTTTGCTGTTATTGATTGCACGGGGCATGGAGTTCCGGGTGCTTTGCTGTCTATGACTGTTTCCTCTCTTCTCAATCATTTAATTAAAGATATTGGAATGGATAAGCCCTCTGCCATTTTACAAACAATGCATCAGGAATTTGGTGCTGCCTTGCATCAGGAAAATCCTGAAGCACAACAGGATGGAGTGGAAATTTCTTTGCTGAAAATAACTAAGGAGCTGATAACTTTTTGCGGTGCGGGACTCAATTTAGTATATTATGATAAACAGAGCCAAACCTTGAATCAGGTTCGGGGAGATAGATATGGCTTAGGTGGTTTGAAAAGACATCGGGAACTGGAATTGACGGAACATAATTTGCCTTATTCAGCAAACCTGCTTCTCTATCTTTATACCGATGGAATAATAGACCAACCGGTTCCCGATTCAGAAAAAATAAAGCGTTTGGGCAATGCTCTCTGGCTGAAACTGATTTCCGAGCTTGTTTCTTTGCCCTTAGCTGAACAGAAGACCCTTTTAGCAGAAAAAATAAAAGCGATGCTGGATTTTTATGAACAGCGGGATGATATTACGATTGTTGGATTACAGCTATAGACGAAGGATGCCATTCCTCCAGTTACACCATTGTGAGCAATGATGTTTAACCAAAAGAAACAACGAAAGGATGAGCTGCAGGATAAACTTCTTTCTGCAGTTGTTTCTGTTTATCTGTATATGGCACGCACGGCTAAACTGAAAGGGGCAGAGATAAATTTTGTTGACCGCATTCTGCAAAGTATGTTTGGCGGTGAAATTCCTCTTTATAAAATTGAGCAGGCAAGGCAGAAGGCACTTTCCTTAAGGGAAGCAGCCAATTTTTTGAATAGGACTTTAAATGCTGCCGATCGCACCAAAATTATTCTGAACCTGATATCCCTTGCCTATTATGAACGCAGTAAAATAAATATTTTAGGCAGTGTGGAAATTGTTGTTTTAGTAGATCTTCTTCGCTTGGAAGTGAATCTGCTGGATGCCATTTATGACCTTTTTGAAGGTAAAACCGATTTTATAAACTTATCGCTTTCTTATAAAGATATGGAAACGGGCTTGCTGAGAAATTCTATGTTATGGTCAGCGGAAGGAGGTGATTTTAAGTTCCGGGGTCTGCATAATAATGCCAAACTCCTCTTTATTATGATTGAATCCCTGGTTTTAGTAAATCCCTGTTCTCAAGGCGAGGAATCAATCTGTTCTATAGTGGAAGGAACTGTTTTGCGGACTTTGGAGCAAGGGCATTTTCATCGTTTGCAGGAAGATAGCATTATTATTTTACAGGGTGCAAAAGGGGAAATTCGGCTGCAGACAAAAGACCTGTGGACTATTTATAACCTGAGTTTTTCAGCCCGGGAGCTGCATTATCCTGAATTTCATCAATGTAAACTGAAGTATAAAAACCGCCGGTTTGGGCTGGAAAGCAAAGCTAAATTCAAGCTGCATCAAACAGAGGAACTTGCCTTGGACGATCCGGTTTTGGATAGTTCACAAACATTGTTGCAGATATTAGTTCAAGAAGAAAGCGAAAAAGAAGACCTGTTCAAAGAGCGGGATTATTATCTGTGCAGTAATCGTCAGGGCTTTTATCTTAGTTCCAATAGTTCCGCTTCAGCAATATTACACTTCTCTCAGCAAGAAGAAGAGCTTTGGGTAGAAAAAATAGATACCGGGGAGGTTTTCCTAAACGGGAATGCATTTACCGGTAAGCAACATTATACCATCAATCAGGATATTATTTCTATTGCGGAAACCAATTACCTTATCAATCGCAATCGGGAGCTGATTGAAATTCCCTTGCAGATTGAAAACTTCAATGTTGCTGAAATCTCGCACCAATTTAAGGATGGCACAACAGGGCTTGCCAGTATTTCTTTTCATTTAAAACAAGGAACAATGATGGCAGTTATGGGTTCCAGTGGCAGTGGCAAAACAACTTTACTGCAAGTTCTATTGGGAGATATAAAAGCTACGCATAGTGAAATAACAGTGGACGGATTGGATTTTAACTCCAATTATCCTTTTTTCAGAAAGTATATTGGCTATGTGCCACAGGACGATTTACTTTTCCCCAATTTAACGGTTTATGAAAATCTGCTCTTTCGTGTCCATTTGGCTTTACCCTACCTGAAAAACAAGGAGGAAATAAAGAGCCGAATACATAATTTACTGCAGACCGTTGGGCTTTATGAACAGAGAAATATGTTGGTTGGAGATACGCTTAATAAAAAGCTCAGCGGGGGGCAAAGAAGGCGGTTAAATATTGCTTTGGAGCTTGTTTTGAACCCGATGATTATTATTCTGGATGAACCCACCAGCGGACTTTCCTCCAAGGATTCAGAAAACATAGCGGAATTTCTGAACGAGCTGAAACAACAAAACAAAATTATTATCTGCACAATTCATCAGCCCAACGCTACTGTCTTTAACTATTTTGACAGCGTTTTGCTTTTGGATAAGGGTGGCAGACAGGTCTATTTCGGTTCCGGCAAAGATGTCTTCAACTATTTTGAGGAAGAACTTGCCCAAAGCAGTAAACAAAAAGAAGCGCTATCTCTAAAAAGAAAACTATTGATGCCCGATTACTGCTATGACATCATTGAGCTGACTGATTCCGCCGGCAATAGAAAATTCCCTCCGGAATACTGGCAGAGGAAATATCGTAATTACCGTTTTCAAAAAGCGATGGATACCAATTTTGAACTTTTGGGCTCTAATCCGGAAAGAGAAATAGCGGCTGCTCCCAAAGCAAAACAACCCTATCGTTTTGCCAATCTGTTTTTTTTAACAGCCCGCAATTTTCTGAATAAAAGCAGAAGCAAATTGAATGTAATGCTCACTTTACTGGCAGCTCCGCTTTTGGCTTTTATTACCGCTTTTATGTTGCGTAGTGTTCCGGTTGGCGAAGTTTACAGTTTTGGTCAAAATCAAAATTCCTGGCTTTTTGGTTTTATTTCGGTTCTTATTTTCATCTTCATCGGCTTGGCTAATAGCATTGATGACCTGCTAAGTGAAAAACGCAGTATTATGCGAGAATTGAAACTAAATGTTTCTGCGTTTCAGCAACTTTTTGCCAAGGGATTGGTGTTATTTATAATGACTTTAATCCAGGTTTTGCTTTATTACTGCATTTCTGCCTGGGTTTTGGGTTTGCGGGGTTTTTTAGTTCCCCATTGTCTTTTTTTATTACTGAGTGGAATTATCGGTTACAGCATTGGCTTGATGTTTTCCAGCATCATCAAAGACCGCAGTGCTGTAATCAATATCCTGCCGTTGGTGATAATACCTCAGATATTATTCAGCGGGGCTGTTATCCAATTTGCTGATATGAATTCTGCGTTGCGGATTAACAAAAAGAGCGAAATTCCCGAATTTTGTCATTTTATACCTTCGCGTTGGCTTTATGAGGGCTGGATGATTTCTTCCGCTACCTTAAATACTATTCAGCGGGAGAATCGTAAATTCTATTCTCTTTCTCATAATGCTGCAGTAAATTATCAGACCTATATGCAAGCAGTAGAGTCCCATAATTCTTTTCTGGAAAAACACCCGGCAAGTAAATACAGTAACGACCTTATTAAAGAGGCAATATCTATTGCCGATGGACAGTATCTGAATGAGCAACGCAATATTTTTCTCTCACCGGAAATGAAGTTTTGGGGAAAGGAGGTCTCTACTTTGTTTCCGGATATAATTATTTCGGTTTTAATGGCTTGTGTTTTTGGCTTTATCACCTGGCTGCGGTTGCGTTATTATTTCCAGTGAGGAATTATGAACATCTATATTCGTTCTCAGGATTCTAACTTTCGGAAGGTAGAAGTCCTCTTCTACCACGGATTATTACTATGAACATCTATATTCGTTCTCAGGATTCTAACTTTCGGAAGGTAGAAGTCCTCTTCTACCACGGATTATTACTATGAACATCTATATTCGTTCTCAGGATTCAGACCTTTTCAAGTATCTTTCCGATGCTCAATATGCCCAAATTTTCTCCCAAACAGAATCCATAGAACTAAAGCCCGCGGAAGTTATATTGGAAAAAGGTTCCCTGCCTGATAGCTTTATTATTTTGCAGGAAGGGGAATTGGAACTTACAGGCAAGCAATATTTGGGTTCCCTTTTCCCCGGTGAATACTATGGAGAGATTTTCTACCTGGAGTCCTTTCCCAGCCCTTTAGAAATTAAAGCAGTTAAACCCTGCAGAGTATTGAAATTGAAGTTCTCTGCCTTAAATGAATTTATTGCCGGTGACCCCGATTTGGCTGCCAGAATTCAGGCAGCTGTAAATGACTCCTTATGTCTGAAAATAATTCAGTTAACTCACGGAAGTCTAGATGGTTAAGTATAATGACCACCCGCTCTATTGTTTCTTAAGCCCGGAAGAGAAAAAACTGTTGAAAACAATAGTTAAATCCCAAAGCTTTATGGCTCACGAAACAATAATCAACCTCGGAGAACGCAATCGGGATATAATTTGCCTGGAAGAAGGCAGCGTTTCTATCCAGGTTGAAGATTTTGAAGGCAATGTGCGTGAAGTTACACGCATCCATTCAGGAAACCTTGTGGGCGAAATGAATTTTATTATTCCTACACGCAGAACTGCCAATGTTGTTACCTTAACTTATGTAGAGGCAGATATTATCCCCTTTGCCAAACTTTGCGCTCTGTTAAAAGAATACCCTCTTTTAGCGGAAAAGATATTTTCGGCTCTTTCGCTGCAGCTGAAAGACAAATATCTGGGGATGATAAATGCCTGAAATTATTTCTCTCTCTAATAATTCTGAATATAAAGGCAAGATATACATACATTTTATTGCTGACAAGTTTTCAAATAAGATACCTGATTTTATACAAAAGAGGGGAGAGCTTTGGTGGTTTCTACAATATAACTGTGTATTAGAGATAGAAAAAAATATTATATATCAATGCCAAAGAGAACCTGAAATTTTCTCAATAACCCTCCGATATGAATCCCGTATCGTTCTCGTATCGCGATATGGGAACGATACGGGATTCTCATCTGCCGCATAGCCCCAAAAAGAAGGAACTGCTATACGGCTGATTTTGGGGAGGGAAAAAAGAACAAATTTTCCGAGGGGCTTTCTTGGTACCGGCGCTCGCTGTAGCGCCGAATAAAAAAAGGCGGAATGTGTACCGGCGCTCGCTGTAGCGCCGACTCGGCGGAACGGCGTCCGCCGGTACTAAAAACGGCTACCCTTCTTTATTTCAATAGCGATAATGGCGTAAGCCAAATCGGTTAATGCAAACTCCCTGTTCTAAAAGAGGAAATAATTTCTTTCTTATCTCAGGCAGCGATGGGATTTAGGGTTTTCTCCCTACACTGGCAATATAAATTACAAATTCTTCAATGCCGTCCAAACCCAATGCTTCATTCATTACTTCATCCAAAAAAGCGCCAATCATACAGGCACCGGCATCAATGGCTTCCGCTGCAAGATGGATATTTTGTCCTATATGTCCTGCATCCAGATAGAGATAGCGATAGCCGCGTTGGCCATATCTCCACACAGTTCTATAGGGAACTGCGGAAAAAATAAAATTCACTGCTGCTTGAGGTATCATTTCCTGGAACATACAGCCCTCGTGAATTTTAGCGGCAATTTCGGGAGAATCGTTATATAAAATCAGGCAGTGTTTTACAGGATGATAATAGTATAAACCGGGTTTGATGCCTTCCACTTTACGGATGTCTAAAAAGGTCTCCAAAGGATGGCGTGAACCGGCAGAAGGAACATTGCGAAAAGTAAGTTCCATCTTTTCCGTAGAGCGAAAATCTCTTGCCCAGGAAGAAGCCCAAAGCAAAAAAGAGAGTTCTTCCTGTTTTAGAGGTGCATCGCTGTATTTACGCAAGCTTCTTCTCTGTTCAATGGCTTTGGCTAATGGCATTTCCGGCATTTTTAGGGTTCCTGTTGCCGGCAAAGCAATAATTTCTCCGCTGCGAGCTTTAATTGCATCCGGACGAGGAACTCCTAAGGTCTGGTCGCTTTCGCGTTCATAGATATAGCGGGTTAAGCGAACAAATTCCAAACCGATGTTCTCCGCTTCAGGTTTCATTGTATCAATTTCTTTCAGAACATCCTGCAGATTTTGTTCAAAAAAAGCAAAGTCCTCTTCGCTGATTTCGGCTTGTTTGATAATTTCTTCGCGGGAATAGCCCCGGGTTTTATAATACAAATAGCCAAAGGTCTTCATATCCATTTTTGTTTTTCCTTTTTTTACAGCAGGTCTTGCCGGTTTTGTTGTTGCAGAAAGTTCACGATATTTTTCACATCTTCCGCCATATCCTTATTACAAAGGAGGATAGCGTCGTCAGTTTCAATCAGGCAAAGGTCGTGCACTCCAATTAAAGCTGTGAATTTATTGGTAGCCATATAGTTATTAGTAGCGGATAAGGCCTTACCGCAGCAGGAAAAATAATTTCCTTCCTTATCTTTCTCTGTTAAATCAGCAACCGCTTTCCAGCTGCCAACATCGCTCCAATCAAAAGTTACGGGAATAACTCCCCGGTTATCTGCCTTTTCCATAATACCGATATCAATTGGAAGGTGTGGCATTTTAGCATAGAGGGAGGCAATATCTGTATCCAAACCTTCATTTTGCCATTTGTTACCAATTTCGCTAACGATATTGGACGCTTCCGGTAACCAGACCTCAAATGCTTGAGAAATAGTTTGTAGAGTCCAGCAAAACATTCCGCTGTTCCAATAGTAATTCTTTTGTGCCAGGAACAGTTCTGCGGTCTGTTGATCGGGCTTTTCCTTAAACTGCAATACTTCTCTTACGCCAGGGGCAATCTCTTTTCCAGCTTCAATATAGCCATATCCCGTAGTAGGATACAAAGGAACAATGCCAAAAGTGATAAGATACCCCTTTTGTGCCTCAATTTCTGCGGGCTTTAATATATCCAGAAACTTTTCCCCTTCACGAATTATGTGGTCGGCAGGCAAAATGAATAATGCCTCCTGAGGATGATACAAGCGTTTCAAATATTCCACGCTAAGCGCTATGCAGGGTGCAGTGTTCATCCCAAATGGTTCAATAATGATATTCTGGATGGGAAGTTCCGGTAGCTGTTGTTTAATCAGTTCTATCTGATTTGCTGCGGTTACAATATAAATATCGGCAAAAGAAAAACGGGGTAAAAGGCGTTTAACTGTCATCTGTAAAAGCGAAAGGTCACCCAAAACGCGTAAGAACTGTTTCGGGAAATTTTTGCGGCTAAGAGGCCAAAAACGGGTTCCTGCTCCCCCTGCCATAATTAGGGCGATCATTGTTCTACAACCTGCACATCTTTAGGGTATGTGTATTGCCAAATGGAGGCAGGAATTTTGGCATTGGTTTTGATATTGGAAAAATTGTAGGTGACCTTATCATTATTACGATTTGACCAGGTTAACGATTGCACGATTCCTGTTGCTGAATTTACTGAGGCACTGATAGAGACGATAATCGGGTCGTCAAAAGGTTTCAGAGAAACATTCACCAGGTCTCCTTTGCCTTGCTGAATACTGACGGTGGACTTTTTCCAATACAGTTGCAGAATTTCCACAGGGTTCATTTTGCCGAATTCAGGACGCATTTTGCTACGAAAGACAGTGTTACTTTGTGAATCATAGAGATCAACAATCCCCCCGGAAACAATTAAGCGCTGAAAATAGGGCTTATTGTAACGAATAACCATCCTGCCTTTGGTAAAATAGATATTTCCGTTGTAGGTGATGCTTTTTTCAAGGGAAGCAAAATAGTTATCCTGCTTAATTACTGCCTGAAAACTGCTTAAACTTCCGTAGGTCTTGGCTATTTTTTGATACAGCGCTTCACTGCTGATGCCCAAAAGCAGGTTACAGCACAGTAAAAGGATAAGGGTAATTATTTTAGCGTTCTTCATCTATCACTCCTATGCGGATTAAATCTTCCCGGGTTGCTAAAACATCGCGGGATTTACTACCTAAATGAGGTCCGATAATGCGGGCTCTTTCTAAAAGGTCAATTAATCGTCCCGCTCTGGCATAGCCAATTTTAAAATGCCGTTGCAACATAGAAACGGAAGCAGTTCCGGTGGTAACAATTACTTTTGCTGCTTCGGGAAATAAATCATCATCGTAATCAAAGAAACCGGGGCTTTCATTTTCTTCCATAGTTAGCGAAAAATCCTGTGTGGGCTTGGGCTGAGTAGCCAAAAAGTTACAAACCCTGGCAATTTCCACATCGGAAACAAAGGCACCGTGAATGCGTTCCGGCAATGCTTTTCCCGGAGGTAAAAACAGCATATCTCCATTGCCTAAAAGTCGTTCCGCTCCAATCATATCTAAAATAACGCGGGAATCCACTCGGGAAGAAACCTGGAAGGCAATTCGGGCAGGGAAATTTGCTTTAATAATACCGGTGATAACTTTAATGGAAGGACGCTGAGTAGCTAAAATAAGATGCATACCCACCGCTCTTGCCATTTGTGCTAAACGCGTGATCGGCAATTCAATATCTTTCCCGCTGGTCATAATTAAATCGGCAAATTCATCCACGATAATAACGATAAAAGGCAAGGGCTCCAGGCCTTCTTCTTCACTGCATTTTTCGTTGTAACCAATAATATCCCGCACTTTGGCTTCCTGCAAAATTTCGTAACGCCTTTCCATTTCGCGCACTGCCCAAATAAAGGTTTCCAAGGCAGTATCGGCATCGGTTACAACTTGTCCAATCAAATGAGGAAGTTCATTGTAACCCGCCAGCTCAACCCTCTTGGGATCAATTAAAATTAGACGCAGGTCATCAGGTTTGGTGCGCATAATCAAACTCATAATAATGGTATTGATACAAACGCTTTTTCCGCTTCCCGTGGCACCGGCAATTAAAAGATGGGGCATTTTTGCCAAATCAGCTACAATTGGTTTACCGGCAATATCTTTGCCCAAACCGAATGCTAATTTGGATGTTGTCTGCCGCATTTGTTCCGAAAGCAGGAGGTCTTTCAAATAAATCATATCTCTTGCCAGATTGGGAATTTCAATTCCGATTAACCCTCGTCCCGGAATAGGTGCCTGCACTCTGATTGATTTTGCTTTAATAGCTAGTGCCAAATCATCTGCCAGAGAAGTAAAACGGCTTACTTTGATGCCTTTGGCAGGTTCCAGTTCATATTGAGTAATAATGGGACCGATATTCACATTTTTTACTTCAGCTTCAATTCCAAATTCTGCCAGTTTGCTCTTTAAAATTTGGCTGGTAGAGATAATTTGATTTTCAATTTCTTTGCGTTCGCGTTCGGAAAGTTTAATTGGGCTTTCCAAAAATTCATCTATGACTGGAAGCTGATATTCTCTATCCGTATCCTCTTCCTTAGAAGACGGCTTGGGTTTCTTCTCTTTAGGAAGCTTTACAACCTCTTCAAATAAGGGCTCCGGAACAGGAACGGAACGATTGTGATTTTGGATTACCGGAATTGTTTCCTCTGCTTCTTGGGGAGCAGGATTTATATTATTGGCAGTGATGGTAGGTTTGGCTGCTTTGGGCTTTTTCTCTTTCTGCTGCTGCCAGTTTTCTACAGCAGACAAAATCCATCTCTTTAACCGTTCATATTCAATCAGCATAACAGCTGTTAAAACTACAGCGCCGATTAAAATAATCTTAGCGCCTGCTCCTGAAAAAACAGCTGCTAAAATCCGGTAAACAAATAAGGGCACAATACTATGAAAATATTCCTGCTGCCCCGAAACTAACAACACTTGCAGCAAGAACATAATTATCATCAGCGCATAGCCCTTTTTCCTGTATTTATCGGCTTCAGGAGCTAAAAAATAGAGTAACGACATCACCGCTATAATATTTAAACCAATCAGGGAAAACCAGAACCCGAAAAGATAGATAAAAACATAACCGCAAACAATGCCGAAAATGCCAATTGGATTATCAGTTGTGGAATTACCTTCCTTGAACCAGGAAAATATGTTGCCCCCGGCAGCTAAAGTATCCATATCATTCTTGATGGAATTATAACCCATATTAAGAGCTATAATAATTAAAATGGACAGCAAACATACTATTCCGCTGATAATCCTTTTGGTTAGCGGGCTTACCTTTTTTTGCCTTCTGGTGTTGTTTCCTTTGCGTTGCTGCTTATTTGCCAAGATGATACGCTCCCTGATTTTCTATACATTAAAGCGGATGGAAAGAATATCTCCATCCTTAACAATATAATCCTTTCCTTCCAAACGGAAAAGCCCTTTCTCTTTAAGTGCCTTTTCACTGCCGTAAGTAATAATGTCTGCATACTGAAAACACTCAGCCCGGATAAAACCCCGCGCCAGGTCACTGTGAATTTTTCCTGCTGCAGTTACAGCATTGGCACCTTTTTCAATTGTCCAGGCACGAACTTCATCAGGACCGACAGTGAAAAAACTAAGATAACCCATCAGCTGATAAGTCCAGTGTGCCAAACGGTCACAAATAGATTCGCTAATACCTATATCAGCCATAAACATTAGTGCTTCTTCGTTGTCCAGTTTGCTGAGCTCTTCTTCAAACTTCCCGGCTATTATCTGTGCCTGATAACCCTTGTTAGTAAAGGACTTCAGGGTTTCATCCCAGGTGTTTAAATTATCCTCGTTGCAGTTCAGCAAAATCAACATTGGCTTGGCAGAGAAAAATTGAAAGCCCCGCACTGCTTTTTCCTCTTCAGAATTTAAAGTAATAGCTGTTAAGGGCTGGTTATTTTGCAGGCAATCCACAATTTTGTGCAAGGCCTTTTCTTCAATTTGCACAGCCGGGGTTTTAACTCCTCTTTTATAACCCAGCTCAATTTTCTCTAATCGCTTTTCTGCCATAATCATATCGTAAAGCAACATTTCTTCCTGAAAGCGCTGAAATTGTTCTAAAGGGGTTCCCAAGGGGAAAAGACCTTCCAATTCCTCATCACTGAAACAGCGTAATACCAGGATAAACGCTTCGGCATTTTTTATATCCGCAAGCATAGCTGTTTCCGAGGTTTCGCTGTCTTTATAAAAAATACCGGGATAATCGTGAAACTCAATAGTAGCATAGATAGTTTTCTTGGGCTGATAGAGCTCGGCAAGCTTGTCAATGCGTTCATCGGCAACTTGGACAACGCCGATATTGGCTTCCCGGGCAGGGGTAGCATATTTATCAGTGCTCTGTTCGCTTCGGGTTAAGGCATTGAAGATTGTTGTCTTACCTGTTTTAGGCAGACCGATTATTGCCGCTTTCATCTATTTTTATCCTTTTTCAAGTATAATAGCGCTTTTACTTCCGCTGGTTCTAATAGACGCCATTTACCAACAGGAAGGTCTTTCAGTTTTATGGGACCGAACTGAAGGCGTTTTAAATAAGTAACCTTTGCCCCAATTGCTTCTATCATTTGGCGGATTTGTCTTTTCCTGCCTTCGGTGATTACTACTTTTAAGCTCATACTGTCAGGACTTTGCGCTTTTACATAAATTCCGGCAGGAAGTGTTTTTCCCCCTTCAATTTCTACTCCGTTACGAAGCAGATTTAGTTCCGCATTGTTTAGCCGACGGTTGATATCTACTTTATAAACCTTATCCACTTTATTTTCAGGACGCGTTAATAAATTTATCATAGCTGTGTCATTAGTAAAAAGCAAAAGCCCTTCACTATCTTTATCCAGTCGGCCAGCATAAGCCAGCTGTTTTCCTTTGGGTGGTAAAAGTGAATAAACCGTTTTTCTACCCAGTTCATCACTTTGGGAAACAATATAACCGCGGGGTTTATTAAGAATTAGGTAATATTTTTCTTTTTGCGGGTGGATCGGTTTTCCGTCCAAAGTTACTTTATCTTCCGCAGGATTTACACGCTGGCTGAGGTCTTTCACCAAAATGCCGTTAACTTTAATTCTGCCGGAAGTGATGAATTCTTCTACTTTTCTTCTGCTGCCTTGTCCGCAATCAGCAATATAACGATTCAGACGAAGGGTTTTACCATCCCTCAATACTGTTTTGGAGGATGGTTTTATAGAGTTTGGAGATGAGTTCTTCAACTGCTTCCTCTTTTGTTTTAAATTTGGCAGTGCCGCCTTCGGCAACGGCATATAATTCTGTCACCGTCAAACCGCTGTTTTGGTAAAGCACTGAATTATTTATCAAATCGGTAAAAGTAACCGAGACCACCATTTTAACCTGATAGTCCTGAACTTGGTTCGCTGCATCGTAGCTGTAAACAGTTTCCGAAAAACTGATTATTGTGCCTTCCAGGGTGCAATCGGGGTCTTCTGTTACCAGTTTTAAACGACCGTCTTCTCTAATTTCCCGGTTCAAATAGGTAAGCAGTTTATCCCCCAAACCATATTCACTGGTTCTATTTTCAAAAGCCAGAATTCTAATTTTACGCAAATGCGGGTAGGCATTTGAATAAACAGAATAATAACAGCTGCTTAAGATACATAACAGCAGCAAGGAATAAATAATTTTCTTGACCATTATTCCATCTCCCAAAAATGCTTATATAATTGTCAAGCTAAACCTTGAAAAAATAGAAAAAAACGAAAATAAAACCGTAATAAAGGAGGTTTTTATGGCTAAGAAATTTATCTCTAAAGCCGAAGCTGCCAAGAAGTTAAAGGTTTCTGAACGAGTCATTCAGGAAATGATCGCCACGAATGTTTTTGAAAGTAAACTCATAGGCAAAAATGTTAAAATAGACGAGGATTCCTTAAATGAATGGCTGGAAAATCTTAACGAAACAGAAGAAAAAATGCTTGCTCTGAAAAGAGTTATCTGCCATTTTGAAGAATATCTGCGTCCGGAGAATATTTTTCTGGATTTCAGTGCAGAAAACAAATACGATGCCATCCGTATTTTAAGTGAAAAGGCAAAAGACCTGAAACTTGTGCGTGATGCACGCTGGCTTTATGAAGTTGTAGTAGCTCGTGAAGAATTAGTTTCTACCGCTATCGGCAATGGAGTTGCCCTTTTGCATCCCCGTCATTTGCATCCTTCCAAAATTAAAACACCCAGCATCTTATTCGGCCGTTCATCTGAACCGGTAGATTTTGATGCACCGGATAATCAACCTGTGAATATTTTCTTTATGCTTCTTTTGCATAACGATAAACAGCACCTTTTTTCGCTTTCATATATTTCCCGCTTAATGATGAATAAAGATATTTTGCAACGGCTGACGGAAGCTAAAGATGCTAATGAAATTCACCAGTTGTTAACTATTATTCCCGAGCAAGCTTAAAAAAAACAGATGCCTCCAAAAATCCGTATAATTATCGGTAGCAAAAGTGATCTGGATAAAATTGCTCCTGCCAGGGAAATACTGGACCGGTTTGATGTCTCTTATGACCTGCATATTTCTTCAGCTCACCGTAATCCTGAAAATACAATTGCCCTTGCTCAAAATGCAAAAGCGGAAGGAATAGAAATTATCATTGCCGGAGCAGGTATGGCTGCTCATTTACCGGGCATCATTGCAGCTCATACAACTCTACCGGTTATAGGAATTCCTTTTATTTCCGGTGCCTTGAACGGTTTGGATTCTCTATTTTCCATCGTGCAAATGCCTTCTGGAGTGCCAGTTGCGTGTATGGCAATTAACGGAGCCAAAAATGCAGCCCTGTTTGCAATCCAGATATTAGCGTTGAAAGATAAAGAGCTGGAGAAGAAGTTTTCGGATTATAAAGCCGGGTTGAAAGCTTAGGATTTTGCCTTGCCTTGATTGGCAACTGCCTTTTGGGCAGCTTCCAATTCTGCTTTATCTGCCAGATAATAATTTTTAACCGGTTGTAAATTATCATCAAATTCATAAATAAGGGGAATGCCAGTAGGAATATTCAGACCAACAATATCCGCATCGCTGATATTACTCAAGCTTTTCACTATGGCTCGCAAACTATTGCCATGAGCAGAAATTATCATTTTTCTGCCGGCAGCTAAACGAGGTATGATGATTTCATTCCAAAAGGGCATTGTTCTTTTAACGGTATCTTTCAAGGATTCACATAGCGGAAGTTGATCTTCCCTCAAATTAGCGTATCGGCGATCGTTTCCAGGATAACGAGGATCGCTTTTTTCCAGGGGTGGGGGAGGTGTGTCGTAACTTCTACGCCAAAGTAAAACTTGTTCCTCTCCATATTTAACAGCTGTTTCGGCTTTGTTTAAACCTTGCAACGCTCCATAGTGTCTTTCATTCAGCCGCCAGTCATTATATACAGGAAGATACATCAAATCCATTTCATCCAGAACAATCCACAAAGTTCTGATTGCTCTTTTTAATACGGAAGTCCAGGTTTCATCAAAAACAAAGCCCTCTTCCTTTAGTCGTTTTCCGGCAAGATGCGCTTCTTCAATACCTTTTTCGGAAAGGTCAACATCTGTCCAGCCGGTAAACAGATTTTCTTTATTCCAAGTGCTTTCGCCATGACGAAGTAAAACTATTTTATACATAACTAACTCCTTTTTAAGATTGGTTGTCCTCTGTTCTTGCCAAAACAAATAAGAAATCGGATAAGCGGTTTACATAACTAAGCAGTTCGGGAGCAATATTTTCTTGCCTGGATAGCGAAATAATTCTGCGTTCTGCTCTTCTGGCAACGGTTCTACAGATATCAAGTTTTGCCGAAACAGTATTTCCTCCGGGAATAACAAAACCTTTGAGATGCAGGTTTTTTTCCAGAGAATAAACAAGCTCCGTAATATTATCAACATCCTTATTTGTAATTGGCTGGGGATAAGTCCCTTTTTTTGTAGCCAATTGCCCCATACAGCGAAAAAGGGTCTTTTGTATCTCCAGCAGGTTTTCTTTTTGCCTCGGGTCGGAAAGATAATTTTTGCATTCTCCAATCCAGGAATTTAATTCATCCAGGGTTCCGTATGCCTGAACGCGCGGGTCATCTTTAAATACCTTTTCTCCGGAGAATAGAGATGTTTTTCCGCTATCTCCGCTTTTTGTTACAATGCTCATTTCCTATCTCATCGCAATTACGGAAATCTCAATTTTACCGTTTTTCGGCAGACGGGAAATTTGAACCACTTCTCTGGCAGGGTAGGGAGCACTTAAATAACGGGTATAAATATCGTTCAGAAGTTCAAAGTCATCCAGGTCTTTTATGAAAACACTTACCTTCACGATATTGGACATCCCCATTCCTGCAGCATCCAAAATGGCTTTAATATTATTGAAAACCAAATTTGCCTGCTCCTCAAAACTTTCCGGGATAATAGAAGTGCCAGGATCAATTCCTAACTGGCCGCTTATGAACAGTATATTGTTCATCAGAATGGCTTGCGAATAGGGTCCTATCGCAGCCGGGGCACGATGCGTCATAACTGATTGCATTTTATGCTCCTTACATTTTTTGTCTAAGTTATAATTTCAATGCTATCTGTCAAGTCCGATAATCCCGAAACTCAGGTTTTCCTGTTTTTATAACAGGTAGTCCAAGTTGCCGGGATTTTATTCCTCTTTAAAACTCTTTAGGGCAATATATTGAGTGCGATGGTAGCGTAAACCCATCGTAAATTATACGATGCAAGCGGCGGAAGTTTTGACTTACAATTTTCACCTGCCTTTAGTGTAACCACATCCCACACTTTTCGTTCACTTTCAACCGCTCTTTAGCTGGTCTGAAAGCTGAAAAATTGGGAGTTAAAACAAAAAGTATGCACCCTTCTAAACGAATTTTTGTTTTAACTCTAAACCGAGCTTCAGCTTTGACAGTATCGGACAAAGGATAAATTTCCTGTTGCTTTTGCAGATAGTTTCAACTAAAAAAAGAATCGGTTTAGAGTCAAAACAAACAGCATACACCCTTCCAAACGAATTTTTGTTTTAACTCTAAACCGAGCTTCAGCTTTGACAGTATCGGACAAAGGATAAATTTCCTGTTGCTTCTGCAGATAGTTTCAACCACAAAAAGAATCGGTTTAGAGTCAAAACAAACAGCATGCACCTTTCCAACCGAACAATCAATTACCCTATTTCCTTTCAAAATTAGTTGATTAACTTGTCCTTCTTGTTTGCGCTATACTGCTAATGAGAATCCCGTATCTTTCCCATATCGCGATACGGGAACGATACGAGAGTCATATTGGAGTGTTATTGGTATTAAACCAGAAATCCATTGACATTATATTTACATCTGTTTTTAATGAATTTGGCAGTGATCATAAAATTGACGACTGTTTTAAGAAAATAGGCAAGGTTTAGAACTAAAAGAGAATTAAAAAGATGAAAGAAATAAGTGAAGAGCAAAGATCAGATGAATTGTTAGCTAAACAAGAAAAGACGCTAATGGACTATAATCTTCATCAATCTATAGTAAATAACGATCTTCGGGATATCAAGCGAGATTCCGGAATGTTCTTTACTCCGGAATGGATTGTGGATTTTATGGTTAACCTGATTGATGATACCAATTATGTTGAAAAGGAAGACATTAAGATTTTGGAACCTGCCTGTGGTTTAGCCCAGTTTTTATTAGGAGTAAAGAGAAATAAACCTTCACTATTCAATCAGGCAGAACTCTTTGGAGTAGAAATCAATCAGGATATCATCAATTATGTATCTAATTTGAACATTGTAAAGGCAATTGATTTGTATCGAGCTGATTATCTTTTATGGCAAACCCGGTCATATTTTGATTTAATTATTGGTAATCCGCCGTATGGTATTCCCAGTTTATCTGAACACTACACGATAAAAACACATCCTGCAACCAAGGAGAAATATAAAAAACTTTTTGCAACCTGGTTTGGGAAGTATAATGTTTATGGGGCTTTTATAGAAAAATCAATCAAATTGCTTAAAGATAACGGCCAATTGATATTTATTGTTCCCCCAACTTTTATGATTCTGGATGAATTTAAAAAACTCCGGGTGTTTTTATCGCAAAACGGGAGAACGGAAATAATCTATTTGGGGGCTGATATATTTAAACCGGAAGCTGATGTTTCCTCGGTAGTATTAAATTTTATTAAGTCCGATAAATACATCTCCCGATTGGAATTGAAAGAATTTCAGGATAATAGAATAAGGACGCTAAAAAGTAATTTTCACTGGAAAGGTGAAGTTGTTAAGTTTGATACGGATTATACTCAGAAATTGGAAAGCTTATGTCCCTATAGGTTAGGAGATATTTACAATATTAGAATTTCTCCCCGAACTCCTGAAATAAAAAGAAGTAACATAATAGTGAAAGAAACAGTGCCCGGTGAAAATGAATATCTTCCTTTATTAAACGGAAAAAATCTGAAATGTAATAGAATAAATTATAACAATCTTACTGGTTATTGGGTAAAAAAGCAAGATGTAACCAAAATCAGAATGTCTTTTGGCTACCCTCATATCGTAATGGGATTGGGCTTTAGAGAAAATGGCAAAGTTGCCGCTGCTTTAGATGAAAAATGTTATCCCTGGATGGGCGATGTTTATCATCTTATAAGAGAAGAAAACTTATTTAACTGCCATTTTGATTTGGAACCAGAAGATGTTGTTGCCTACTTAAATTCTGATTATGTAAAAAAGTATGTAAAAGACACCTACCGGGAAATTACTTATCATCTTAGTATTACTCAGCTAAAGAATTTGCCTCTTCCGAATGCAGAAGCTTGGCAACTTATTAAAAAGGAGAACCTTTGTGAGTGACAGAACAATTGAAGATTTCAGAAAATATCGGGATTTTCTGGAAACTATTCCCTTGGATAAATATCGCGAAGAATTAAAAGATATTAAATGGGTTGAACAGGATTTGCCTAAGGAGATACTACCTCTGGCATCAATATTCAAATACTACTGGGAAGACAGACAATTTCTGGATTTTGAAGAATGGTTTGATACTTTTTGGATGGAAATTAATACTAATTCTCCAAGTAAAGAAGTACTTAACCAATTTAAAAAATATTACTTTGATAAGGATAATAACGGCTGGTTCAAAAAAGGTTTTAGAGCCAGAATGTATAGAACTTGGGTATCTGTGCTTACCCAAATGGATTTCTGTTATTTATTTCAGGTTCTTTCTGCCAGAAAAGGTAAAACTTTGTTGCTGGAATGCAATGCTGCTTTAGATGCCAGAGGGGTTGACGCTAAAGTTGGAAATATTGGCTTTCAAGTTGCTAAAATTAGTAATAGAAAAGAAGCGCGTAGCGCCAGTAAAAAGAAAACACTGGTTACTATCCCTTATGCAGTATTTAATATTGAAGAATTTGAAAGAAAGATTAAAAGCCCAAGGGTAAAAGATAAAAAGGGTTACCAAAATTCACTTAAAGCATTTCAAAAATATTTTATCCGTCTCAAAAATGGCTTTGTTGTTTTCGGAGAAGCATACCTGCTACCTATAATAGATAACATAGAAGACATCACAAAAGTAAAAGAGACGGTAGATAAAATATCTTTGGAACTATCGGGTGAAGAGGCGTAAACCTTATTTTCAATATCTCCTTTGCTTGATTTAGTGCAAACTTATTAAGAACGACACAAATTCTAAAAATCCTATCATCCTTGTTTCAAAATCTATCACCGAAAACTCCAAATTTGAGGTGATTCTAAAATCTTATTGCCAAATTTGTTCTATCTTGTAATTTGGTTTATAAAGAACTGTTCAGGAGAACAAAATGGTTCAGGAACCTCAAAGTTTTCACGAGTTTATGCCCGACAAGGTTTGGAAATGGAAAAAACTGGAAGAGAAGCTGGATAATGTCTTATCTTTGCATGATTTTCAGGAGATTCGGCTTTCAGTTTTACAGGACAGCAAGGTTTTACAAGATGGCATAACTGCTTTAATTCAAGGTCAGGAAGCCGATAGTGCAATGAAAGGAGTTCTTTCTCTTTCGCTTCCCGATGATCAATTAAGTTTATTAAGTTTGCGTCCGGAAGGCACAATCAGTGTGTTACATCATACTGCGCGGATTACGAATCCGGATGAAATTCATCGTTTTTATTATTCGGGTCCTATGTTTCGCAAGGTAAACAATCAGCAGCAGATGGAATTTTATCAATTGGGGGTGGAGCTTTTAGGCAGTGATAGTATTCTCTCGGAAAACGAAGTAATTTCTTTAGGAATGAAACTTTGTAAAACCCTCGGTTTGAATGAAGTTCGCCTTGATCTAAATTCTTATGGTTGTTCCACCTGTAGGGAACCTTTTTTTACTGATTTGCATAAATATCTGCAAGAGCATCAAAGTGAATATTGCAGTTCTTGTTATCGTGAACTTTCCGCCAATCCTTTCAGTCAGGTTCATTGTTCAAAGCCCGGTTGCAAAAAAACCTTGCAGGACGGACCTCACATTTATGATTACCTCTGCAAATCCTGTAAAGCAGATTTTAACAAAGTAAAAAGCATTCAGGCAAATCTGGGTAACCAATACAAGGTTAATCCACTTCTTAATAAGAACTTTGCTTACTATAACAAAACCGTTTTTGATTTTATAGCGACTCACAATAGCAAGGAAATTATTATTGGAGGCGGAGGACGCTACGATAATCTTTCTGCTCTTATCACAGGGAAAAAAATCCCCGCTGTTGGATTTTACCTGAATCTGGATAGCATTTTTGAACTTATGGACAGCCGGAAATTATTTGAGGAAAACGATCCTGAATTCAGTGTTTATATCTGTGCGGAAAGTCCCAATCTGGAAATGATGACCCTGCAAATTGTTCAGGAGCTTCATTCCCAACAAATTAAGACCATTATTTCTCCCGAATGCAGACCTGTAAATAAGGAAATCAATATTGCCAAAAACAAGGATTGCCCCATAATGCTAATTCTGCGGGATGATAATATCCGCGAAGGAAAAATTCTTTTACGCAACCTGGTGAAAGAAGAACAAAATTATATCTCTTTAAAAGATACTTTGCCTTCCATAATGCTGGCAAAAAAGGCAATGCAAAGCTAAAACTTTAAGCTAATTATCTTTTCCGCAACCGGTTTATCATAAAGGATAGATGTTTATAAACAAGAGGGCTGGCATACATTTCTATAAGGACTGTAAGCCAGCCCTGTAAAACAAGTATTTTGAATTGCAGGTTATTGCGTTACAATTAAGCCCTGAGAGGAATTCCAGTCCAGCATAATCTTCTTTCCGGCAGTGAATTTGCCAGCCAAAATGTATCTTGCCATAGTATCCTCAATTTCTTTTTGGATCAGGCGTTTAAGCGGTCTGGCACCATAAGCGGGATCATAACCTTCTTCTGCCAAATGCTCAATCAGGTTATCCGAAAACTCCAGCTGGAGATTGCGATTTTCCAAACGCGAAGCTAAAAGAGCCAATTGCAATTTAACTATTCTTGCTATGTGCTCTTTATTCAAACGGTGGAAAAGAATGATATCATCCACCCGGTTTAGGAATTCGGGACGGAAATATTGTTGCAGGATATTCATCAGCTTGGGTTTCAGCTGTTCCAGCTGGCTGCTTGACGCTTCATAAATTTCCTGCGAACCGATATTACTGGTCATAATGATTACACAGTGTTTAAAATCCACCGTTCTACCCTTTCCATCCGTAAGGCGTCCGTCATCCAAAATTTGCAGTAACACATTGAAAACATCCGGATGTGCCTTTTCAATTTCATCCAAAAGCAGCACGGAATAAGGTCTGCGACGCACAGCTTCCGTTAAATAACCACCTTCTTCATAACCCACATAGCCGGGAGGAGCTCCAATTAAACGAGCCACACTGTGTTTTTCCATAAATTCGCTCATATCTAAACGAATCAATGCTTTCTCGGTATCAAAAAGATAACTTGCCAGCGTTTTTGCCAGTTCCGTTTTACCAACTCCCGTGGGACCCAAAAAGATGAAAGAACCAATGGGTCTGTTTTCATCGCTTAAGCCGCTACGACTGCGGCGGATAGCATTTGCCAATGCTTTGATACCTTCTTCCTGTCCTACAACTCTTTGGGCAAGAACATCTTCCAGTTCCAAAAGTTTTTGCATTTCGCTTTCCGCAAGTTTAGAAACAGGTATGCCTGTCCATTTGGAAACAACTTCCGCTACCAGTTCTTCATCCACAATTTCTTTCAGCAATCTGTCTTTTTTAGTTAGGGTTTCTTCCTGCAGCAAATTCTGCAGTTCTTTTTCCTTGGCAGCAATTGTTCCATAACGCAGCTTAGCTGTTTTTTCGTAATTTCCTTCGCGTTCTGCTTTATCGGCTTCACCTTTAAGAGTATCAATTTCGGTTTTCAAAGCCCGAATATGCTCCAGCACCTGTTTTTCTTTTTCCCAACGCAGGCGTAATGCTTTGTTCTCTTCGTTGAGTTGGGCAATTTCTTCTTTAATTTTTTCCAGGCGTTCCTGCGAAAGAGGGTCTTTTTCCTTTGCCAAAGAGAGGCGTTCAATTTCCAGCTGTCTCAGCCGTCTTTCCGATTCATCAAGTTCCACAGGCAAAGAATCAATCTCCATTCTCAGTAATGCACATGCCTCATCAATCAAGTCAATTGCCTTATCAGGCAGAAACCTATCGGCAATATACCGCTCTGAAAGCTGAGCTGCAGCCACCAAGGCATTATCGCTAATTTGCACACCATGGTGAACTTCATATTTATCCCGGATACCTCTTAAAATGGAAATTGTATCTTCCACCGAGGGTTCTGTAACTAATACAGGTTGGAAACGCCTTTCCAAAGCAGCATCTTTTTCTATGTATTTTCTATATTCGGTTAAGGTTGTAGCTCCGATGCAGTGTAAATTTCCCCTTGCCAAAGCGGGTTTTAACATATTGGATGCATCCACGGAACCCTCTGCAGCGCCGGCTCCTACAACTGTATGCAATTCATCAATGAAGAGAATGATGCGTCCTTCTGATTTTTCCACTTCCGAAAGCACGGCTTTTAAGCGTTCTTCAAATTCGCCTCGGAATTTTGCCCCGGCAATAATTGCTGCCATATCCAATTCCAGGAGTTCTTTGTCCATCAGGTTTTCGGGCACATCTCTGGCTACAATTCTGCGCGCTAAACCCTCTACGATAGCGGTTTTCCCAACTCCCGGCTCACCGATTAAAACCGGATTATTTTTCCTTCTGCGGGTTAAAATTTGGATGCAACGCCTGATTTCTTCATCGCGACCAATAACAGGGTCCAGCTTTTCCATCCTGGCTAAGCGCGTTAAGTTCCGAGCATACTTTTCCAATGCCTGATATTTGGCTTCGGGATTTTGATCGGTAACGCGTTGATTGCCACGCAGTTCTTTCAGTGCCAGAAGCAGTTTATCCGCTTGCAAACCTGCATTTTTTAAGATGTTCGCTGCTTCTTTGCCTTTAGCCAGAATTGCCAAAAGCAAATGCTCCGTGGAAATATAATCATCTTGAAACTGGTCTGCTTCCTTTTCCGCTTGATGTAAAATATCCAGAACTTCCTGAGATAGATACTGTTGCGAACTTCCACTAATCTTAGGCAGTTTGTTCAGGGCATTTTCTACTTCGCTTTTCACTTTGGGAATGGAGACCTCCAGTTTTTCCAAGGCAGGTAAGATAAGCCCTTCTTCCTGAGCTAACATTGCCTGTAATAAATGCAGGTCTTTAATTTCCTGATGACCGTAACTGGAAGCTAAATCCTGCATATCAGCAAGCAATTCTTGTGATTTTATCGTAAATCTTTGTGTATTCATATATACCTCCAACTGAAAGAAAATATAATCAGGAAAACCAATAAGGCAAGTAAAATAATTAGCAGTCCCTTCTCTTGTCTGCTAATTTTTTCTAACAGCATATAGTTGAAGGAAGTTAGCTAATTATATCAGAACTGGAATGGAAAATAAACAGGCAATCAGATATATTCCTGGAGGATGTTAATTAACAAATACACTCTGGAACCAATCTGTTGTAATAATCTCTCTTGCGGTTTAATATCTAAAATAGCAGCAGTATTTACTGCGGAATCAGTTCTGGGAAAGTAATCCTTATCATTCTTGCCGGTGATATGATAACTATGGATTTGGGTATTTATATCTGCCTTTGTTTTAAGCAAATCAGCGTTTTTTAAGATTGTTTCAGCATCCTGAAAGTGCATCAGCAACCATATTTCAAAACAAGGATTGGACAAGGCAACCAAATATCTTCTTTGATGAGCATCAGCAACTGCTTCTTTTAAGTTTTTACCCCATCTATCAGTATCTATAACCATACAATAAATATCGTTTTTAGTAGTAAAGGAGTTAATTTTACTCTTATAATAATCCATCGCCTCCATAACAGATTTTGGACTGGAAGCTGATGTTTCTCTATCTATTACTTTTACTTGTGCCTGCGATATTTTAAAGAACTGAATAAATTCCCGGAAATATTTTTGTTCAGTTACGCTACCTTCAGTAAAAATGAAAATCTTACGAGGAACTCTTTTCTTGGATTTACGGGCATAACTCATTCTTCATCCTCATCAGCGATAATAGGGATAGCTCCATATAGTCCTGCTAAATATGCTTTTTGCAATGCCTTATCATTTCTGACCTGTTCAAATTCCTGGAGTGAATACAAGGTGGATTCCATTTGATAATTCTTTCTTATGAACCAAATTAAATCCCTGCGTAATAAATTAACATCCAATAGAGTTGCATCATGGGTAGTTACTATAAACTGACCCTGATGTTGCTTATTGGCTGCAAAAAGAGCTTTGATAAATGCTCTGGATACTAAAGGATGTAAACTGCGGTCAAGTTCATCTACAAGCACAATAGCATCTTCCTGTAATAATTGTAAAACGGGAATTAAGTCAAAAATACGGTTTGTTCCATCGGATTCTTCATTAATTTTAAATTCTACTTTCGTTTCCGTTGCTGGTATTTTATGAGATATAAGGATTCTATAAGCTTCTTGAATACCATTTTTAAAGTTCATTGAATAGCGTTCACCAGTTTTCAAAGTTATGTTTCCGGGTAAATCCATTCGCAAACTTTCTCTTATGGCATTCGGCAATTTATTTAAAACTTCATCTGCTTCAATTTTCTCTATACTAATATCATCAATTCCCAAATCACATAACTTCATTAATTTCCGATACTCTTGCAAGAGGAATTCGTTATTTATCAAAACATTGAAGGATTGCAATTTTGAATGGGGGTAAATTATCACAATTTTCTTAAACCACTCAAACACATTGCGAAATTGTTCTATATTTCTATTTATTGTCTCAGTAAGAAATAATTTGTTCTCCGGTGTTCCTTTAAGCACAAAATTGAAATATTCATCTTGTTGCAGACCTTTGTAATTATTCCCATAGCTGATTTTGTTCTTTTGCAGCTTATCATAAGTTCGTTCATAGATTTTATGTTCTCCGGTAGAATTTATCTTCCACAGCCATTCGCGGGAAATAACTCCTTCCTTAATTTCAAAACCGTAGCGATATATTTTTCGCTCAATTAGCATCTCAAATTCAAAGTAAACCGGTTTTTGAGGACAATCAGGGCAAAGCTTAAAATATATGGTTCGGTTTTTAAGCGGATTTGGCTCTCCTAAAACAATGGCTTTAGCAAAATGAATTACCTTTATCAGATTGGATTTACCTGCAGCATTGGGACCAAAGATGAATGCTGCTTTCAAAATATTGGGAATATATCTGCTGCCTGAAATCCAAAGCTGTTCTTTTAAATTATGGTCTTTGGATGCTGAGAACTCTAAGGTTGTCTTGTCATTAAAAGATAGGCAATTAGCCACAGTAAATTTGATTAGCACCGTAAACTCCTTTTATCCGTTATTAGAGATAAATTCTCAAAAAGTGCATAATATCTAATGTTTATTTCTCGTCAAGATTTATTTGTTTTGCTTACGAAATTTATTTTGCCGAAACTAAAAACAATGCCATCGTGAAGGGGCTGGCTAATGCCAGGTTATTAAAAGAGTTCTCTGGCTGATAAATAGATGCGTCTGAATTATAGCTCCGGCTTAAGTATCTGTCAAAATAGCGGGACTAATTATCCTGAGTTTCCTTGTTTTTTGTCTCCGGTTTCAGCAGTCGTAAAAGAAGATACCAATCTTTTTTGGTTCAGGAATTTGTGCAAATCGGGATATTGGGAAACAAAGAGCCCCGAAACAGCTAAACCAATACCTATCCAACCTGCCAAAGTGAGAGTATCGCCCAAAATAAAATAAGCCAGAACAACCGTAAAAACGGGTATAAGATTGGTAAAAATATTGGATTTTGCCACTCCTAAATCCCGAATAACTCCGGTAAAAAGAATAAAAGCGCCCACGGAAGCAAAAACAGACATTGCGGCAATAGTTGCCAGCCCTTCTAAAGAATGCTGAACACTGAAAAAGTGTTTTCCTTCCACCGCAAGAAACAGAGGTAAAAAATAGAGCATTCCAAAAAAATTCTGCCAGGTAACGATAGTTAAAGGACTGTAACGCAGAGTAAGATTGCGCACTGTTATGCCATAAAAAACACCGGCAAAAACAGCTATCATCAATAATAGGATACCTTTGAGGGTTGCGGAGAGGTCATTATTATAAATACTCATCACAGCTACCCCGGAAGTGGATAAAATTAGCCCTAAAACAACCAAAAAAGGCAATTTTTCTTTCAGAATCAGCCATGCCCCTATAGCAGAAAAGATGGGAATGGTGGAAATTACCAAACTACCCAAAGTGGAAGAGACAATTCTCATTCCATTTGCCTCGCCGATAAAATACATAAAGGGCTCGCAAAATGCCACCAGTTGCAATTGAAAAATATCTTTCCGGCGGAGTTTCTCTCTTTTCTTCGTTAGCAGCATAACCAGAAAAAGCAAAATAGACGCCAGCAGTAAACGCAGAAAAGTAACCTCATAGGGCAAATAGGTGCGGTAGGCAATTTTAAACCAAATAAAGGTAGCAGACCAAAAGAGCATTGCCAGAAAAGCTTTCAGGTAAGTGAACCACAGTTTCATCAGTTAAACTTTAACACTTCCCCGGCAGGAATATGTTTAATTTTCCCGCCGTCGTTAAGGTCTCGGCAATTGCCTGCCTCAATTTCTCCGCTATCAGTATAACCTCTTTTTTCCCAGAAACCGGGGACATAATAATCCATAAGCTCAATTTTTACAACACTTTTTGCGGATTTATAGCCCCACAGATAAGGGATGAAAGCCCGAACAGGACCTCCATAATCCTCGGTGAGGAATTCGCCATCAAAACTGTATGCCAGCAGGGACTTTTCCTTTCTGGCAATGGCTATGGGAATAGAAGTATCGTAAATTTCGTTGATACTCCAAAAACGAACATAAGAACAGCTCTCAGAGACCTGGACAACTTGTAGAATTTCGGCAAGTGGAATTCCCTTCCAAAGCCCTTCAACAGACCATCTGGTAACGCTTGTCAAATGAGCAGTTACCTCTTTTTGGGGCAATGCCAGCAAATCCTGCCAGGAAAAAATGTGCGGATTAGCACAACTTCCGGTTACTGTAATTTGCCAATTTTCTCTTGGTAATGAGCCCGGATGACCTTCAGCCCAAAATATCGGGGTTTTCAATTCTGCGAGTTTATGCATTTCCCTTCTCCTGTAAATAAAGATATGGCTTCGTTTTTTTACTATTATGCTGCCGTTGAAAAAAAACGGGAGGGCAAATTCCCTCTGCGTTATCTAAACTAAAGTTTCTAACTGTAAGCACAACTTCGGTTTATGCAAAATCAAAAGTCGCTAACCCATAAACGAAATATGCCTGCTGTTATTTTCAACTATAATATCAGAATAAAATAACACTTAATTGCTATCAGCTGTCTGTCAATGTTTTTTTTAGCCGGATTGCGTAACATACTATACCTGAATATAATGCCAAATAGCATTAGGTAAGTTTCACAGAGAGTAATACTACTCTTATCCTTTGCAAGGTTATCAAAGAAATGCTTCAGGGTAATGCCTGTAAAAGCGGAAATATTTTGCACAACACAGTAACACCAACTTTCCTCAATATTATCTCACTCCCGTTAAAACACATAAGTTCTTCTTTCTGAGCCCTTTGTTTAATGAGGCATTAACACTTCTTTAACAATTCCTTAGCAGGGTTAAAGAGTCGTTAAAGATAAGTTTAAGAATCATCAAAGAAACAAGAAAGGAAGCTTTTCCGGAAGCAAATAGAATTACATCATAAGCTGTTATTCAGCGGGAAGAATTAGTCCTGCATTTTTTGCTTGACTTATCTTTATAAGATCATAACTTGGAAATAATAAATATTGCGGGAGGAAAAAATGGTTACATATTCTATAAACAAGGTTATTGAAATGGCTGTTCAAATTGAAAGATGCGGTTACACTTTCTATAATGAAGCAGCTAAAAGAAAAGACCTTGATGAAAAAGCGAAGGACTTTCTAAGTTATTTACGGGATGAAGAATTGAAGCATGAAAAAACCTTTATGGGTTTGAGAGATGAAGTGGATATCCAGGTTTTACAGCTTTCCGTTGATTGGGAACTTATTGCCGAATATCTGAGAACAATTGTAGAAAGCAGAATTTTTAACAGCGAGTCCTCGGCTATTGAACTTGCAGCCAATGCTAAAGATATCAAAGAAATTGTGGATAATGCGATTACTTTTGAAAAGGACACCTTGCTCTATTTTCATACCCTATCCGATACTATTGACGAACCCAAAACCCATACTGCTTTGCGCAAAATAATCAATGAAGAAGTAAGCCATATTTTAAAACTAAACGAGATGAAGCAAAAACTGGTGTAACAAACAGTTATTCAGAAGCAGTTTAATTTTGGGAAATCCCGAAACAGCGAAAAGAAACTGATAGAACTTGAGGAGCCGTAAAAAAGGATAAAAAATAAGCGCTTCCGATAAAATAACGGGATAAAAACAAGCGATAATGACCAAACATAAACATAGAAAAGGTACAAAACACCATACCGGAAGGATGATCAGCATCCTTCTGATCTTATTGATTTTGCTCATTTTGATTTATAATCCCATTTCTCTGCGGTTAGCAACTATTGGGGTGGCTGTTTATTATGGCATCAATCCGGTTGTTTTTTATCGCTTAATAAAAACGGAAAGTTCTTTTCGTAGTTTTGCTATCTCTGATGCTCAAGCGATAGGTCTTGGACAGATCAGGGAATCCACCGCCTTTTATATTCACAAAGACCATAAAAGGGGTTATTTGTTTTTACCGTTATACAATTTGAAATTGGCAGCCAAGTATTTAATTTACCTCAAAGATAAATACAAAGGCAACTGGAGTTTAACTCTGGCTGCATATAATTGGGGCGAAAGTAATGTAAATCGTCGTATTTATGGCATTCAAATTGATAAGGATAAGGATTATCGTTCTTGCTTTCAGGACATTCCGGAAACCCGTTCTTATATAAGTAAAATCCTTTATCCTAAAAATAAAGCTTGACGAGAATAGCCACTGCCAAAAACAATAATTCAAAGAATTCATTTCAGGAGTGATTTATGCCGCATAATCAACATGGAATCTCGGTATATACTGTTCTCAGTATCATCCTTTTTATTGCTCTGGTCTTCATTCTGGCAGTACCGAATTTCTTTAATCTGGATAAGGAAAAGAACCTTGAGGACTGTGTTAATAATATGAAGCAAATTTGGGTGGCAACTACCGATTATATGCGCGATACAAATACCGATTTTAACGGTGATCTTTCTTTGCTGATAAAGACACCTAAAAAAGATGACAATAAGCATACTTATTTGCCTGCCAATTTGTATTGCCCCGAAACCAGCCACCAGAAAAAAGAATATATGGTTTATGGCAAGTATGTAGCGGAACAAATCGGTACCGAAACAAAACATAACTATGGAGTGATTATCTTTTGCCCGAATTTAACTCAATTTCCGAAACATATTATTCCCAAAGCTTTCTATGAAAATATGGAACCTACTCAGCTGCAAAACTATATGATTGAGGATATTGATTATATAGATACCGAAACGGGATCAAACGGCGCTAAAAAAGTTGAGCTGCTGAATAAATATGTGGAAATTTGGAAAACCGATCCTCAGGCATTTGCCAAACGCAAAGATAATAATACTGCTCTTAAAGCTATCCTTTTCCCGGAAAAATTTGCTGTCAGCGAATAGCAGTAAGCTTCCGAATTCTGCTTCGGAATGAAATCCAACCTGTTATTCCTGCGCAAGCTGGAATCTATATTGGATATTGCACTATGCCAATTATCCGGATAACTGATGCTACTGAATTGTAAACGGTATTACTACCCCAATATGCAGCTTAACTTGTTTAAGAGCAACTAATTGCTAAAAAAAGAAGAACCCGATGCTATACAATGACTTTCTGGAACATATCTTCAAACGCTATTCTGGAAATGTGAAGCTGGAACTGAACCGGATGCAAGGTTTACTTAATGATATGGGTAATCCGGAAAAGAAGTTAAACGGTTTTCATATTGCCGGAACTAACGGAAAGGGTAGTGTTTGTGCCACTTTGGAAGCTCTCTGTAGGGATAGCGGCTTAAAAACAGCGCTGAACACTTCTCCTCATTTGATAAATTATAACGAACGCTTTCGGATTAACGGCAAAGAACCTTCCCTGCAAACGCTTCTAAATTTATATCAGCGTTATGAGACCCTCTTTGATAAATGGGAAGCATCCTTCTTTGAGATTACTACTGCTCTTGCCTTTGCAATGTTTAGTGAACAAAATATTGATGTATCTATCATAGAAGTTGGTTTAGGTGGTCGTTTGGATGCTACCAACCTTTTTTTTCCCGATGTTGCTGTAATTACTAATATCGGACTGGACCACACTAAAACATTAGGGGGAACTTTGGAATTGATTGCCGGAGAAAAAGCAGGCATTATAAAAGAAGGTATTCCTTTGGTTTTGGGAGCAATGGAAGATTCCCCCCGGGCAATAATTGAAGCTGTAGCAATGGCGAAACAAGTTCCTGTCTTTCGTTATCAGCGTGATTGGCAGACCTCTATAAATAATGATAGCATTGACGGCATCAACCTGGATTATCAATTCGGAAATTATACTTTGCCTAATCTGGAAGTAAATCTGATTGGAGAACATCAGGCAATAAATGTTGGAACGGCTCTAACCGCTTTTATTCTGTATGCCCAAAAGAAAAAACTACCTCTTGACGAGGTAGCTATTCGCCAAGCCCTGAAAAATATTTCCTGGCAAGGCAGAATGCAAGTTCTTTCTCGCAAACCAATTATCATCCTTGACGGAGCTCATAATGTGCATGGTGTGAAGGCATTGATGCAGACCCTGGAAAAACTTTTTCCTAACCGCAAGGTGAAATTTATGCTTTCCATCTTAAGAGATAAGGATTATCCTGCAATGCTCTCTCTTATCTGTTCCCGGGCAGAAATGGTCTATGTAGCTCAAAATCAATCAGAAAGAGCTGCTACGGTAGATGAACAGGTCTCAGTAATAGCAAAATATGAGATACCCTGTAAAACAGCTCCTTCCGTTGCTGAAGCTTATGCTTTGGCTGTTCAAGAATGCAGTCCGGACGATGTTTTAATTGTTTGCGGGTCTCTTTATACAGTAGGAGAAGTTCTTTCCACTCAAAAGGATAATGCATAAAGAACTGGAAAAATACCTGTCCCATCTTCTGCCGGAATTACAGAAAACGGGAATTACTATTGAAGAACAGATAGAACTGCAATATGGCATCCAGTTGAAGGTCTCCCGACATAATTATAAAAGCATTCTGAATATCTATTATTCACATAAAAAAGGGATTACCCCTGTCCCGATGGGACCAAATAACTCCTTAAAAAAACTCTTATGGGATTTGTGCAAATTTCAGGAAGAACTTGATTTGAAACTACCTCCAATGCATACCTGGAATGCCTGGATAGGAAGTGACGAATGCGGCAAAGGCGATTATTTCGGTCCTTTGGTCGTTTGCGCTTTTGCCTTTGAACGAAAACAGGAAGAGGAATTTAAACACATCGGAGTGACGGATAGCAAAAAACTTAACAATGAGGAAATAATCAGAATTGCCAAATACCTCTATAAGAATTACGCTAACTGCATTCATTGCATTGTAATTAAACCGGAAAAATATAACGAACTGATAGCCAAATTCAAAGCTCAAAAGAAAAACCTGAACGATTTGCTTGCCTGGCTGCATTCTACTGCCATCATCGCTTTGCAAAAAAAACATCCGGAAAGCGAAGGAGTGCTGGTTGACCAATTCAGTATAAACCAAAAAACAAGATTTACTTTGCTGGAAAAGCAATTTCCCCTTCCCTGCATTGAAAGAACCGGAGCTGAAATTGATCCTGCTGTTGCTGCTGCTTCCATAATTGCCCGCTATCAATTTCTGGAGGCATTTGCTGCAATGCGTGAATTCTATCAGCTGAATTTTCCCCAAGGTGCCAATAGCAGTGTTATAAATTATGCTCAGGATTTTATTAAAAAATACGGAGAAAAACGCTTGGGCGAGGTTGCCAAACTGCATTTCAAAACTACCAGCCAGATAGAAAACTTGCCTGAATGATATAGTTCACGGCTTTTACCTTGACACTATCAGAGAGTATAACATCTTTGCAAAAAGCAAAATAAATTAACTGCCTTGGAGGTAGAGATGCTTAAACAAGTAACAATAAAGGGCTTTAAAGGCATTACTGATCTCACCTTAAACCTTGATAAGATAAATGTTTTAATTGGTATCAACTCTTCCGGAAAAACTACTATTCTGCAAGCATTGGATTTACTGGCAAATTGCGTTTCCCGAGATGTAACGGAATATTTAAAGGATAAAAATTGGAAGGTCTCTGATATTAAATCCCAAATATCCAAAAGTTCATTGCTTTCCTATAGAACAATTTTTGAGTTTGAAGAAAACGGGAAACCCTTTCTTCTTATCTGGCAGATAGAATTTAAGCTCATTTCTGCTACCAGTGTTAATCTAATTAAGGAAAGCATTTTAAAGGTAAATGGCAAATGGAAGAAAGCATATTCTAACATAGATAAACAGCAAGAGCTTTATCAAAGGGCAATGCTATTATACGTTTATAGAGACGGGATTGTGCTTTATAAAGCATTTCATGATCAGAAAGCAAAAAAACAAGAATCAGAATTTTATTTGTCCTTGGGATCTTCGGGGCTAAAAATTATTGATTTCTCTGATAATGAAGAAATTCGCCTGCTGAAAGAATTCCTTGAACATACAACGAATTTTGAAACTCTGGCAGCTGAAAATATGCGTAGATCAAGTAGAGGAACTACAGAGGATATCGGTATCGGGGGAAAACAACTGGCTGCTTTTATAAAACAGATGAATCCTCAGCAAAAAGACGATTACACTAAAGCAGTGCATTCAATTTTAAATAGTATGGATTCAATTGATGCTTATACAAAAGGGACTCCAGGTTGGGTAGAGTTATTTATAAACGAAAAATTCGGCTCTAATGATATTAAAGTGCGACCCTATCATATAAGTGATGGCACTTTGCGTATCCTGGCTTTCGTTGCTCTTCTGAATACAAAATACGATTCGGGTTTGCTGATGCTGGATGAAATTGAGAACGGACTAAACCCTTATATCACTACAAAAATAGTAGAACTTCTTTATAAATTTACTTCTCAAACCAGACATCAATTATTGCTTAGCACTCATAGTTCTTTAATGCTGGATGATTTTAAGCCGGAAGATATTATCTATGTTTACCGTGACAATGATGGCAGGATTAAAACAAAGAAAGTTTTTAACACAAAAAAAATCAAGACCTTTCTGGATTATATGAGCCCGGGGGAAATCTGGATTAATCTTACTGAAAAGGAATTATTAAAACCGAATGACAATTAAAGTTATCGTCTGTGGTGAAGGTTCTACTGATGTAGGGAAAAGAGATTATGAAACTTCTCAGTGGATAGATGGTCCCGCCATTGCCTATATAAAAAATGCTTCTACAAAAAAGCTGCAGATTGATGGCATAGAAAAACATAAATTGCCCAAGATTCAGAAAGTAAAATCGTTGAAAGGTCATTCCGTAAAAGCAGAAAAACTTTGCTTATACGCTATTTTACATCATTATATGGTTGCAATATGCTATGTTGATTGTGATAAAAACCCTTTTGAGAAAATTTATAAAGATATCACTGAAGGTTTCTCCTGCTATCAGGATATAGTAATCGGTATTCCAATGATTCCCAAAGCAATGATAGAATCTTGGCTGGTGGCAGATGAAAATGCCTTTTTAAAAGTTTTTGGGAAAAAACCTCCTAAACCCTATCGTCATATAGAACCGGAATCGCTTTGGGGGAAAAAAGAAGACCCTAACAGTAACTATCCAAAGAATGTCTTAAAAAGAATAGTAAGCCAGTTTAATGACAAACCTGATGATTGGCGTTACGCTCTTGCCCGGAACTCAAGTTCTAAAACCTTATTGCTAAAATGCCCTGTTAGTTATGGCAGATTTCTTTGTGATATGAAGAAGATTAAATAGCTGTTAGAGAGTGGAAATAATATTGCTATTTTAAGCTATAAATCCCTTTGCCTAATTTGTTTTGCCTGTATAACATAAAAACTATTTGACATTTGGCTTTTATTAAATATTATGTCTGTTAAAGAAGAAAGAGGATGAAAAAATGAAAATCAAGATGACCAAAGAATTCATTAAAAAACTACCCAAGACGGATTTGCATGTGCATTTGGATGGCAGCGTCCGCATTGAGACCATAATTGATTTGGCAAAAAAGTATAATATCAAGCTGCCGACAATGGAACCTGCTGAATTACGCAAACTTTTGGTTTGCGGAGAACAAACAATAAGCTTGGATGATTATTTACGCGCTTTTCCCATCGTAAACCTCGTTTTACAAAATGAGGAAGGACTACGACGCGCTGCTTATGAACTGGCAGAAGATGCCGCAGCAGAAAATGTGCGTTATATGGAGGTGCGTTATTCTCCTATTTTGCATACCGATCAGGGACTAAAACTTACAGAAATCTCTCAGGCAGTTATTGATGGCTTACAACAGGGAGAAAGAGATTTTGGTATTAAGACAGGTGTTATTATTTGCGGTATTAGAAATATGGATCCCAATACTTCTTTGAAGCTGGCTGAATTGGCAGTTGCCTTCAAAAACAAAGGAGTTATTGGTTTTGACCTCGCTGGAGGTGAATATAAACATCCCGCCAAAGACCATAAAGAGGCATTTGATTTGGCTTTGCACAATAACCTGAATATTACTATCCATGCAGGTGAAGCTTATGGTCCGGAAAGCATCCATCAGGCATTACACTATTGCGGAACCCATAGAATTGGTCATGGAACACGGTTGGTGGAAGATGGAGACCTGTTAAATTATGTTAATGACCACAGGATTCCTTTAGAGATTTGTTTAACCAGCAATCTGCATACAAAAGCTGTTTCCGATATCCGCAGTCATCCTATTGATTTTTATATAGATTATGGCTTGCGGGTTACGCTTAATACCGATAACAGAACCATCAGCAATACTACCGTAACCGATGAATATATGCTGGCGATAAATGAACTCGGTTTAGATTACGCTACCGTGAAATATATCATTTTAAACGGTTTCAAAAGTGCCTTTCTGCCCTATAAAGAAAGAGTGCGGTTAATAAATCAGACCCTGAAAGAAATTGATGAGATTGAGGAACAGGAATTGAAAACCAAAGTTAAAATGAAGGAAAACCTGTAAGGAGCATTTATTTTGCAAAACATAATCAGGAATACCTTACAAGAGGCGGAACGCACAATTTCCCAAGTGCTTACTAACACAATTATGCTGCAACAAATTGAGGCGATGGCAAAACAAATGGCTGCTGTCTTGTTGCAAAGGGGTAAACTGATTGCCTTTGGAAATGGCGGTTCAATGTGTGATGCCATTCATTTTGCGGAAGAGCTTTCAGGGCGTTTCAATAAAGACCGTGAAGCACTTCCGGCTATTGCTTTAAGCGATCCCGGTTATTTAAGTTGCGTAGCCAATGATTATGGCTGGGATAATGTTTTTGCCAGAGGTGTGGAGGCATTTGCCTTAAAAGGGGATTTGGTTTTGGGCATTTCCACCAGCGGCAATTCCAGCAATATTATCAACGCTTTGGAAACAGCTAAAAGGAAGGAATGTTTCACAGCATCTTTATTAGGAAAAGAAGGCGGCAAACTGAAAGGAAGCTGTGATTACGAAATTATCGTGCCCTCTGATAATACAGCTCGCATTCAGGAAATTCATGGAATTATCATCCATCTGCTGATTGAATTGATAGAATATGAGCTGTTTACAAATCCTAAAGAAAATCCCCAATCCAAATTATGCTGCTAAAATAAGGAAAAAATGTTTAAGAATAAACTAAAACCCTTTCTGCTAATACTGCTATTCACTGTTGCTTTTTGCCTGAATGCAGATTATTACGACGGCGTTATCAATTTAACCGGTGATGCTCTTTTCAATGGTTTACGGACTTTAATTTCCAATAATACCAATACCAGTTATGATGCCTCTAAGGTTGTTCTCTATCAAACCCTGGATAACTTTGATGGCTATGTAACCTGTGTTTATACGGGACAGGAATATAATGTGGGATTTAACTATACGGGAAGTACCAATCCCAATACGGAACATACTTATGCCCAAAGCTGGTTCAATGGAACTAATACAGATAAAAAGAAATCAGACCTCCATCATCTGTTTATAACTAATTCCGTGGTAAACAGTTCTCGGGGTAATTATCCTTTTGATGTTGTTGCCAATCATAATACTGCCACTGTTTATTACACTTACACACCCTGGCAAAGTTACCGGGGTAATAATGCTCAAAACAGAATGGTTTTTGAGCCCGCAGATGAATTTAAGGGTAATATTGCCAGGGCGTTACTTTATTTTTATACTCGCTACAGCGGAGAAAGTTTAGTTCAGCAAAATGTGGATATGTTACCTACATTGCTTATTTGGCATAGCTTTGATCCTCCGGATGCTGCAGAAATTACTCGTAACACGGGTGTTTATAATTACCAAAATAACCGCAATCCTTATATTGACCATCCGGAATTTGTAGCTAAAATATGGGGCGGAAATGATGTAGAGGATGTTGTTTTACCTGCTGTTCCCGAGTTTACAATCAATGCTGTTTATCCCAATCCTTTTATTTCTGAACTGAACATTGGCATCACTACTTTAAAGTCAGCTCTATTAACAACTTCTATCTATAACCTCAAGGGGCAATTGGTTTATAGTGAAAGCAGCGTATTATCTGCAGGAGAAAACAAGGTCTTTTGGCAAGGACAAGATAATAAGGGACATAATATTCCTGCCGGAGTTTATTTGATAAAAGTGCAAAGTGGAGATAAACAAGCGGTTACCAAGGTCTGGAAAGTGGCAGGTGATTAAAAAGGTTGAGAGGGTTGAGAAAGTTGAGAGGGTTTAGAAGGTTGAGAAGGTTGAGAGAGTTGAAGTCCTCATCAACCACATTGTTCAGCTGTAATCATTACTGCACAGTTAAGCGGTCTTTGTTTTTCTCCAGAGTTTTGGGTCCAATTCCCTTCACTTTCACTAAATCTTCAATAGTTGCAAAACTGCCGTTTTCCTTTCGCCAATCAATAATTGCCTGAGCTTTCACTTCTCCAATTCCGGAAAGGGTGCATAGTTCTTCCAGGTTAGCTGTATTGAGATTAATTATAGCAGTGTTATTTGCTTTGGCGGGAGTTGCAGATTTAGTTTTAGAAGCGGAAGCAGGGGTTGGATTAAGCTTGAAATTTATAGTATCGCCAAAGGCAAGTAAATCGGGCAGAATATTGGCGTAGGTCTTTGCCCCGATGCCTTTAATATTCATAATTTGGTTTACTGAGGTGAAGGGATTTGCTTCTCTATAGGCAATAATATCTTTGGCTCTTTTTTCTCCAATTCCGGATAAACAAAGCAGTTCTTCCAAAGTAGCAATCCGAATATCCAGTTGCAAGGGCTTATCTTCTTGAACTACCAGCTTTAGCGAATCTAAATCAGCAGGAGTTGCCTGAAGTGGATTCCAGCCAAAAAAATCCAGACAACAGCCGCAAAGAATAGTTATACTTATGAATAGCAAGATTTTTTGTTCATCGGGAGTGAGAAAATTACGCAGCGGATTTTTCAATTTCATATCAGTATTGAGGAGAAGGAAGCTGAGATTGGGTTTCCGCTTTTTGCTTCAGTTCCTGCCAATGGGGTTGCTGGCAAAGGTTATCTTCCCATTTAGCAAGATATTGGCTTAAGTGTTCACTATCTATCACTTTCCTGTTAAAAGCGGAAAGGAGTTCATTGCTAAGCTCATACCAGTTTTCCTGACGAGCTAACAGACCCGCGTAAACATCAAAATAGGATGCAGAATTCAGCACTATGGGATTTTGGGTAAAAAATTGTTCTATGCCTTGCCAATTCTCCGTCTCCTGCAAAATTTCCACATAGCCCTCAGCAAAAGCAAAAATACTATCAGCAGAAGCCATTTGACCGCTTTTAATTAGTTCAGACAAAAGGGGAGGCATATAAGAACTATACAGGGTTGCATTTTTCTCCTGCACCAGAAAATACTTTATGCGCATCCAGTTAGCCATCAATAAGTTGCGGTCTTTTGTCAGTTTCAGTTCCTTTTCTGCCCTTGGATAATCTTGGGTTAACCGATAGCGGTGAAACTGAAAAATATGAAAATAGTCATCATCAGGAAACTGTTTATAGCCCTCATCAAAGATTTTTAGGGCAAGTTCCTGACCGCTTAAAGGACTTGGAGTTTCCAGTTCCGCATTCAGCAACCAAGCCATAAAATCCACAATATAAAGTCGGTAGCCCCAGTAAAAATCAGGATAATTTCGGCAAAGTTCTTCGGCACCTTTCATTTGGAGTGTTTCATCTTCTTCCAATCGTAAAGCAAGATATTGATAGACCGGGGAATTAGGATTATTTTTTGCAGCATCAACGAAATATTGTTTGCAGGCATCCGGCTCTACGCTTTCCCAAATACTTTGCAGTTCTCTAAGTTCTTCTACATCGTTAGTAGTTGGAATATAGGCAATAATTTTCTGCCTGGCGATATTCCAATCTCCGGTATTTAGCAATTCCTCTTTAAATTGGGCAAAGTTTTGTCCCTCAGCTATCAAAAAAATTAGCAGGAACAAAACAACCACCAATAAGCGTTTTAGCATCTTTTTCCTATTTCTTCAGGTCTTTTTTAACATTATTACTTTGTTGTCTGCATTGTAAATTCTGTCAAGCAAAAGAAGCAAAATTTAGTGATTTAGCATAGTTACAGGATAGCTACTATAAGGTTTTTGGCGTCAGTTAGGAAAAGTTTCTGCAATTGACAATTTTGCGTTCTTTGCCAAGATGGCTTTTAATATGGCGGAAAGCAAAAAAACAACGAATTTAAACAGCGAAGTTAAATACCTGCAAGGGGTTGGAGAACATCGTGCAAAGCTTTTAAATAAGCTGGGGATTAAAACCATTTTAGATTTAATGGAGCATTTTCCCAAGGATTATATCAGTCGCAAGTTAAGTGCTACTTTATCGGATTTACATCCCGGGGATATATTAGCGTTCACGGCAATGATTTCCTGGGTGGATGTTCATTTATCAACCAAGGGGAAAAGCATTTTGAGTGTAGGGGTTAGTGATGGCAAGGTAGGGATTATTTGTTCCTGGTTTTCCTATCCGGCAATTTACACCAAGCTATTTACACCGGGACGCTTAATTTGGCTGAATGGAACGGTTACAGAATTTAACAATCAGCTGGAAATGTTACATCCGGAATTTGAATTGATTGATGATCCGGAGGATACGAAGGACGATTTTTGGAAGAAGCGTGAGGTTTTACCGATATATTCATTAACGGAAGGCATCAAGCAAAAGCTTATGCGGCAGCTGATTTACAATGCTTTTTCTCTGTATTCCAGCTTGATAGAAGAGAACTTACCGGATTACCTGATTGCCAAACATCATTTTGAGAACAGGAATTCCTCGTTGCAAAAGATGCATTTCAGTCAAAAACCTGAAGAAACAGGAATCGTGAGAAGGCGTTTTGCCTACGAGGAATTTTTTTACACGCAGCTTTTATGGGCAAGGCACAAGACCTTCCACACCACCCAAACCAAAGGAATTATGTTCATCAATAAGAAGCAGTTAACTACCGGGGTCTATAAAAAACTGCCGTTTACGCTTACTAAAGCTCAGAAGAAAGTGCTGTGGGAAATTTTTGCTGATATGTGTTCCGAAAAGCAGATGAGTCGTTTGTTGCAGGGAGATGTGGGTAGCGGAAAAACGGTTGTAGCGTTGTTTGCAATGCTCTTAACGGTAGAAAACGGTTATCAGGCAGCAATGATGGCTCCTACAGAAATTTTGGCAGAGCAGCATTATGAAACAATCACTAACCTGCTAAAGGGTTTTGAGGTTCGGGTTTGTCTTTTGAAGGGAGGTGTGTATAAAGGAAAAGAAGAAATTAAAGAAGCAATTGCCAGCGGTGCGGCAAATATTGTAATCGGAACTCATGCCCTGTTACAAAAAGATATCAGCTTTAAGCGATTAGGTTTTGCCTGCGTTGACGAACAGCATCGTTTCGGAGTTGAACAACGAGCCAGGTTAGCAAAACTGGCTTTGCATCCTGATTTATTGTATCTTTCCGCAACACCTATTCCCCGCAGTTTGGCGATGACCGTTTATGGAGATTTGGAAGTGAGCATTCTGGATGAGCTTCCTCCCACGCGTAAACCTGTGCTAACGGTTATCCGTCCTTCCAGCAAAATTGATCTTGTTTATAGTGAAGTGGAGGAACAGCTTGCCTTGGGACGGCAGGTTTATATCGTTTGTCCTTTAATTGAAAAATCGGAAAAAGTAGCTCTTCTGGATGCTACCAAGCTCTATGAATATATTTCCCGAAAGGTCTTTCCGGAATATCCCGCCTGTCTTTTGCATGGAAGAATGCCGATGAAAGAAAAAGATGCCATTATGCAAAGGTTCAAAGCCGGGGAAATAAAAATTTTGGTTTCTACCACCGTTATTGAAGTAGGTGTGGATGTTCCCAATGCCAGTGTGATGATTGTAGAGCATTCAGAGCGTTTTGGTTTGGCACAATTACATCAGCTCCGGGGCAGAGTAGGTAGAGGAAGTGCCCAAGCTTACTGCTATCTAATTGAACATCATCCAATTAGCAAAGTTGCCTGGCAGCGGTTAACCACTATGACTAAAACTACGGATGGCTTTATTATTGCCGAAAAAGACCTGGAACTGCGCGGTCCCGGTGAAATTTTCGGCTATGAACAATCCGGAATGCCTGTATTTCGCTTTGCTAATTTAGTCCGAGACCAGGATATATTAAAATTAGCCAGGCAGGATGCCTTTGAAATTGTGCGTGCTGATCCGGATTTTAACCTGCCCGAAAATGCCCTGCTGAAAAAAATATACTTCTCCCAATTAACTGATAAAGAAAAGCTTATCCTCTATTAGTAAATGCCTTGGCGTGGCTGCAACTTAAAGTAAAGCTTGGCTACTGCGGAAATAATTTTTACCCTATCTACCAATTATATTAGCAGTGAGGAATCGTGCCAGCTTTAAAATGATGAATGCAGCATCCGGAACATATATTGCACTTTAAATAGAATAAAATTTTTATATTTCAGGGAAGAATTATTAATTATAAGAAAGTGATATCAGTGTAATCTGAAAGAGAAAATGTTCCAGGGTGTCACGAGTAGAATACGCTGCGAAAACTATTTTAGGGAACAAAATTGTAAAGCTGTAAATGATTCATAGTTAAAAAGCAGAGTTTCAGCGAACTCCATAGATACTAAAACCTTGTCTGCTGAAGAATAGATTCCCGTATCGTTCCCATATCGCGATACGAGAACGATACGGGAATCATATCGGAAACATACTGGCACCAAGAGTGGATGATACATAAATAAATTATTTGGGAGATACGAAAATTAGGTGCAGTAAATCAATTTTCCTTGACGAAAGAGCCCGTCTTAGTGTTTTAGCTACTATTATTCAAAACAGCTAAAGGAAAGAACATAATGTATGATGTAATAATCATTGGAGCCGGACCTGCCGGTTTAAGTGCTGCTATTTACAGTGCGCGTAGCGGCTTAAAGACCGCGGTGTTTGAAAGAGGGCTTATTGGCGGTCAGATAAATGTTACGGAAATAGTGGAAAATTATCCTGGTCTTGCCGAAGCCATAACCGGATATGAACTGACGGATAGAATGCACCGTCAGGCAGAGCATTTTGGAGCGGAATTTAAGGATGAAGAAGTAACAGCTCTGGGAATGGAAGGGCTATGCAAAATCATTGAGACCACGGAAAATAAATATCGTACCAAGGCAGTGATTTTTTGCACGGGAGCTTATCCAAGGCGACTTAATGTTCCCGGGGAAGAAAAGTTCACCGGTCACGGTGTTTCCTATTGTGCTACCTGCGATGGTGCCCTATATAGAGATAAAATTGTAGCCGTTATTGGTGGCGGTGATTCGGCTATTGAAGAAGGGATTTTTTTAACTCATTTTGCCCAAAAAGTAATCGTTATTCACCGTCGTGACGAGCTTAGAGCCCAAAAAATAATTCAGGAAAGAGCTTTTCAAAATCCTAAAATGGAATTCGTCTGGAACAGTGTAGTTCAAGAAATTCGCGGGGAAAATAGAGTTCAGGAATTGGAGGTTTACAACAGGAAAACCAATTCCCTAAGCGTAATTCCTGTTGATGGCGTTTTTATCTATGTGGGAATTTTACCTAATAATAAGTTGCTGGAATCTCGTATTGAATTGGATAGCGCCGGTTTTGTAATAACCGATGATTTTATGCATACCAATTTACCGGGAATTTATGCCGCGGGGGACATCCGGAAAAAAGTTTTACGCCAAGTGGTAACCGCTACTTCCGATGGAGCAATAGCCGGTTGGAGCGCCGAAAAATGGATTACGGAAAACTACTCTTCCCTGAAACCGGAATAAAGGATTTAATGTGTTAAGCAGTAAAGAAATACGCCAGCAGTTCATTGATTTTTTTATCAGCAAAGGGCATACTTTTGTTCCTTCTTCATCTGTGATTCCGGAAAATGATAATACCCTGCTTTTTGCCAATGCGGGAATGAATCAATTCAAAAGTATCTTCCTGGGACAGAAGGAGATAACACATAAAAGAGTGGTTAATAGCCAAAAATGTATTCGTGCCGGGGGTAAACATAATGACCTGGAAGAAGTTGGCAAAGACGGCTATCATCACACCTTTTTTGAAATGCTCGGTAACTGGAGTTTCGGTGACTACTATAAAAAAGAGGCAATTACCTGGGCTTGGGAACTGCTGACTGAGGTCTGGAAAATTCCGAAAGATAAGCTCTATGCCACTGTCTATAAAACCGATAGCGAAGCTTTTGAGCTCTGGCAAAAGGAAACGGATATTGATGCCACGCATATTAGCTACTTTGATGATAAAGATAACTTTTGGGAAATGGGAGAAACAGGACCCTGCGGTCCCTGTTCGGAAATTCATATTGATAGAGGTATCTCGCATTGCACGATGCAAAATGTGCCGGGGCATATTTGTGAAATCAATGGTATTTGCTCACGGTATATAGAATTGTGGAATTTGGTTTTTATTCAATATAACCGCCAAGCAGATAAGACACTTTCTCCGCTAAAAAACAAATTTGTAGATACCGGAGCTGGTTTTGAGCGATTAACCCAGGTTTTACAGGATAAAAACAGTAACTATGAAACCGACCTCTTTATGCCGCTTATAAATAAAATTGAGGAACTATCCGGAGTTGCCTACACTCAGGAAACGGGAATGCCGCACAGAGTTATTGCCGACCACCTTCGCTGTCTCTGTTTTGCTTTGGCAGACGGCGGTTTTCCTTCCAACGAGGGAAGGGGTTATGTTCTCCGCAGAATTTTAAGAAGAGCTGCCAGGTATGGTCGTTTGCTCGGTTTTGCAGAGCCCTTCCTGCATTTGCTGGTGCCGCTGGTAATTGAGCAAATGGGGCATCATTTCAGTGAACTGAACGGTAAAGAGGATTATCTTAAAATGGTGATTAAAGCGGAAGAAGAACGCTTTAATAAGACCTTGGATACCGGTTTGGAAAAATTTACGGAAATAACGCAAAAGCTGCAAGGAGAGGTTATTTCCGGTGCCGATGCCTTCACTTTATATGATACTTATGGCTTTCCGTTGGATCTCACCGCTATTTTAGCTGCCGAAAAGGGCTTGAAGATTGACTATGCGGGCTTTGAAAAGGAAATGCAAAACCAAAAAGAACGCGCTCGCAAAGCCAGTAAATTTACCCTCTCCGTTAATAATGAGGAGTGGATTGAACTTTCTCCTGTAACTGCTACTGCCTTTGTCGGTTACACGGAAACTGCTGTGCAGTCATATATCCAACGCTATGCCGTTCAGGAAAAGGGTTTAATTCTGATCCAACTTGCCCAAACACCTTTCTATGCAGAATCCGGTGGACAGGTATCAGACACAGGAAAAATATATAATGCTGCCTTTGAAGTGGAAATAACCGATGTGCGTAAAATGGATGATTATTATCTTCACTATGGAAACCTGACAAGAGGAATGCTGAATAATGCCCCCGTTACCGCTGAAATTGACATTGCCAGGCGCAAAAGTATAGCCCGCAATCATACAGCTACCCACCTTTTGCATAAAGCACTGAGAGAAGTTTTAGGCGAGCATACTGTGCAAAAGGGCTCTTTAGTGCACCCGGATTATCTGCGTTTTGATTTTGCCCATTTCAGGAGCTTAACTTTGGAAGAACTAAGAAAGGTGGAAGATATTGTTAATCAAATAGTTTTGGATAACAGGAAAGTTAGCACCACCGTTAAAAATATTGAGGATGCTAAAAAAGAAGGTGCGATGGCTCTCTTCGGCGAAAAATACAGTGAACGGGTGAGGGTTGTAAGCGTTCAGGATTTTTCGCAAGAACTTTGTGGCGGAACTCATATTTCTGCAACCGGGGAAATCGGTTTATTCAAAATTATTTCCGAAAGCTCTTCTGCTGCAGGAATTAGACGCATTGAAGCAATTACCGGTATTTCTGCCCTAAAATGGGTTCAGGATTTGCAGGATAAACTTAGCCGAATTGCCACGCTGCTGAATTCTCCCTTGAAAAACCTGGAAACCAAATTGGAAGCAACCCTGGAACAAATCGCCGAGCTGGAAAAAGAAATTAAAACCGCACAAGCGAAAGAAAACGAAAAAATTGTTCAGGAACTGCTGAATAATGCAACTAAACAGGAAAATTATTCACTGATTAAAACCCAAACGAATTTTACCAATCCCGCAGAACTGAAACAAATTGCGGAACAATTAAAAGCCCGAATGCAGGGCACAATTGCTGTGCTGTTTAATCTATATATGGATAAACTGAATATTCTTTGCGTTGTAAGCACTGATCTTATTCCTAAATATAACGCAGGAAAGATTGTAGCTAAACTGGCTATGGAATTAGATGGAAAAGGCGGTGGTAAACCTGATATTGCTATGGCTGGCGGAAAAGACATTACTAAACTGGCTTCCGTGCTGGAAAATGTGACTGATTTCATTAGTTCCATCTAAATGAATATTCTTATCCTGCGTCTCTCTTCATTGGGCGATATTATTCTCACTCAGCCAATCTGTGCTATTTTGCAAAAAGTATATCCCGAGTGCCATCTTGATTTTCTCTGCAAAGAGGAATTTAAAGAACTGCCGGAAATGTTTGCTCCTCCAGTTAATGTTCTGGTCTATCAAAAGACCTTAAAGTTTCATCTGTGGCTGAGCAAAAGAAAATATGATCTTGTTCTTGATTTACATAGTAAATTCTCCACTTTTCTGTTAATGCTTTTTTTACGAGCTTCCCAAAAAGTGCGTTACAATAAACAACGCCGGGAAAGAAAGCGGATTGTGAAAGGAGATAAAAAGATAAGAATTGAAAGCACGGTTGCTCTCTATGCTTCTGCGTTAACGAAACTGGGAATAAATGAACCGTGGTCTTATCCTCGTTTGCAGGTAAATGAAATATGTAGCAAGGAATTACCAAATTCCCCGGCTGCCAAACAAAAGAATACTTATACCGATGCAGTAAAAATTGCTATCTTCCCGGGTGCCAATCATTTTACCAAACGCTATCCGGCAGCTAACTGGATACAACTGATAAACTCCAATCCGCAATATAATTTCCTTCTTTTCGGCTCTCCAGCAGATGCGGAAATATGTGCCTCTATTGCCCAAAAGTGTTTACCAAACTGCAGGAATAAATGCTCTACATTGTCTCTGCGGGAACTTGTGGCGGAACTTAATTGCTGCGATATTATTATTAGTGGCGATACCGGACCTATGCATTTGGGGGCGTCTTTGCATAAACCCCAAATTGCCATTTTCGGAGGAACCCATCCCCGCTTAGGTTTTAAACCGCTGAACAAGAAAGCCATTATTCTTTGCGCTGAACTATCCTGCCAACCTTGCTCTTTGCATGGCAGAGAAAAATGCCCTTTGCAGCATTTTAATTGTATGAATGCTATTAGTCCTGCTTTGCTTGATTCTGCACTTAAAAAAGCCCTGAAGAGCTTGTAATTTCCCTAAACAGTTATATTATTACAAATTATCCGTTTTCCTGCTTGAGAGAGAACCCTTATATTCAAGAAAGGGCTTTATTTTACAATAACCTGCTTCAGGGTAACAACTTTTCCCGCCTGAACCAGCCGCAGAAAATAAATGCCGTTGGCTAACTTGCTTGGCAGCTGTGAGCTTTGCCAATTGCGGATATCCTTTTCCCGATGCAGACATTGCCCTTTCAGGTTATAGAGCTCTAAAGTAAAGAGAGTGCCAGCTTTGCTTTCTACAGTAAAAAAATCCCTGGAAGGATTGGGATAGCAATAAAAACCCGGCTGAGGGAGATGCAAATCGGTATTGGCAACATAGCCATTATGACTATATACTTCAATATTATCTAAAAACAAAGCCATCGCATCCACGGAAAGACAACGCCAGGCAAGATACACATTTTGATTATTCCAGGCAGATAAAGAGTATTGATAAACCGTCCATTCCACAGGCACGGAAAGATAAGCATCCGTCTGAACAGGAACAAAAGACCCTGGTTCGTCGTTGGTATTGGAAATAAGGACACTCAGGCGTTCCAGTCCAAAATTGGCATAAGCAGACCTGGCAGCAAATTGCAAAGTGGATTCTGTTCCCAAATAGATAACAGGTGAAATTAGCCAATCATTATTCGGGGGTGGAATAGAACAGATTGAAGCCAGCATTTTATTTCCTGCATAAGCAGGATGCTCTGTTAAAGGAGGAATCGTATTTGCGGGCTCAAAACATATCCAGGCAGAAGCATTGCCCTCATTGGGATAAGTTACATTTTGCCAATCTGAAGTGGCTGCCAAATCCAAATCCAAATTTTGCCAGCGGGCTATTGTTCCGGAAAAAGAAGGGCAATTTTCAAAGCCCTGAAACAATATCCTTTCCGCTCCTCCTGCCGGAACAGTAATAGTAATTACATTGGAAGGAGTGCTTTCCGAGCCGGAAATATTTACTGCGGTTACATAGTAATAATAACTTACTCCTGCTTGCACATTATTATCGTAATAAAAGGTCTCCAAGGTAGATGTATAGAAGCTGGCATTGCGGTAAATCTTGTAATAGCTTTGATTATTCGTTATAGGAGCGCTCCAGGATAATTGGGCAGCAGAACCATTATAAAAACCGCTTAAATTCTGAGGGGGAGAGATGTATTCCGCTATGGTAGTAAAGTTCCAAAGTAAAGAAGAATAAACACAGTCATTGATGTAACCGTTTACTTTCCAGTAATAGGTCTTATTGAATTGAAAAGGAGTTTCCGGTTGCCAATATGTTAGCGGTGTTTGGCTAACAACCTGCTGTAAAGAATCCGGATGCGTTCCCAAAAAGAGAGAAAAACTGCTGCAGATACTTGTCCAGGATAAAGTTGTATCCACAGAAATATTGCTGTCCCCATTAGCTGGATTGGGCGTAATAGGTGTGTAATATTGTGCCTCTATAGTCAATTGCAGGTTACTGCGAAAGTTTTTCAAAGTCCAGCCGCTTTCCGGAGGCAATAATGGATCGGGATTTATCTGCGAACTTTGATATTGAATAGCATAATTCAGGGGGCAGGAACTACAGCTAAAATCATCGGAACTACTGCCATAGCCGATGCTGTTTTCATCCACGGCTAACAGCAAAGCATCAATGCCATTATAAAGAAAGGGGGTTTCCAATTGAATAACCAACCATCCGTTACCCGGCAAGCCATTAAGAAAATCCGTTTCCTGCAGATTATTATTATAAACAACCTGCATATTGTTAAGCGGAAGCCAATTCGTTATAGCAGCAACCGGAGAATGCCCCATCCATATTTTCCAGGTTTTATTGGCATTAAAAAATACATTGCTGCTTACATTGTATTGAAAACTAACAGCAGTAATCATTCCTGCACAACCTATTTCTTCAGGCAGATACAATTGCTGCGAATAGCTGAAATGTGCTATCGGCTCTATAGGTAATCCTTTATTCAACTGATTTTCGTTACCGATAGTTATGACCGTTGCGTGCAAACAAACACAAAATAAAAACGCTAATATTACCAGTTTACGCATTTGCAATCCTTTCTAATAGTCCTCAGCACTTTTTATGAGTGACATCTTTATTTTACTACTGCTTTCCACATTACCCTGTAATCAGTTTCTAAGGTAAGTTTATCGTTATTTTCTTCACTTCCGGGTATTTCAATAAGTGTTCCCGAATCTCTTCCGCTATATTTTCTCTCCACTGATCAAACTTCATTATATTCAGATCAATCGTCACTTCGCCATCTTGAAAGCCAATATACTTCACCATTTTAAGAGCGATAATATCTTCTCCCACTTGCGGATAGATGATTTTTTTCAGCTCTTCTTCAATAGTTGCCTTCCCGAAATCAGGAACTTTTTTCAAACCGTGTTCAATTTCATAATTGGAAATAGCCGATTGTAATGTATCGGCAGCTAAAACGCTACAATGCACTTTCACGGGGGGAAGTCCATCCAAAGCATCCATTGCATCCTTCCAGGTAATATTCTTTGCTTCTTCCAGGGTTTTTCCTTTTGCCATATCGGTAATTATTGAAGCGGTGGCAATATTGGAAGCGCAGCCATAAGACAGGAAGCTGATATCCTCAATGGTCTTTGTTTCATCATTAACTTTCAGATACACGGTTACCTGATCTCCGCAGGCAGGACTTCCTTCCGTGGCTTCAGCATCCGGGTTATCCATTTTGCCTACATTATGCGGATGCATAAAGTGGTCTAAAACCTTTTGTGAATATTGCATTTTATTTCTCCTTAGTCATTGCTAAATAAAGGGGACTGCGATTTCGCAGCTCTTGTGTTATTTCTACCAAAGCCCGGACGGTTTCGTCCAATTCAGCTTTGGTTGTATAGCGGGAAACAGTAAATTTCATTGAACCGTGGGATTGGATATGTGTTTTTCCCATTGCCATTAAAATATAATTTGCTTTTAGTCCTTCCGAAGCACAAGCACTTCCTGTGGCAACGGTAATTCCTTTCTGATCCAGCATCATAGTAATTGCCTCGCCTTCAATGAAATCAATTGAAACATTGATATTGTGGGGAGCTCTTTTTTCACCTCGGGGTCCGTTTAATTCTACAAAAGGGATTTCCTTCTCCAGTTTTTCTAAAAGGTAATTGGATAGCTCTCTCAAATAAGCGGCATTCCCTTCAAAATCATTGAAAACAAGCTCTGCTGCCTTGGCAAAACCAGCTATTAAAGCAATGCTTAAACCTCCGGTTTGCAAATTATCAACTCTTTTAACCCCATGAATTAACTGCGCCAGTTTTGTTCCCGTTTTTTGATAGAGTGCCCCAATCCCTTGAGGTCCGTGTATTTTATGAGCACTGATAGACATCGTGTCTATGCCCAATTCCTTTACATTCAAAGGAACTTTTCCGTAGCCCTGTCCTGCATCCAAATGGAAATAAATCTTATGATCGGCACTATCTAAAATAGCTTTAATTTCGGAAAGCGGTTGAATTATGCCTACAGTATGATTCACAAATGTGGTCATAAACAGAATAGTATCTTTACGGATAGCGTTTTTCAGCTCCTCCAAAGAGATAAAACCTTCGCTATCCGAGCTTAAATAAGTTACTTCAAAACCGTTTTTTTCCAAATAGGCAGCATTAGTTAATAAATCAGGATAATCCACAACGGAAACGATTATATGTCTGCCCTGTTGTTTATAGGCATTAGCTAAACCCTTAATAGCTATATTATTAGCTAAAGTGCCTCCGGAAGTGAAGTGAATTTCATTAGGTTTGGCACCGAGGGTATCAGCAATTAGCTGTTGCGAACGGGAAATCATATCATTAGTGCTTTCCCCGGTGCTGATAAAAGTTCCCGGAAACCAGAATTTTTCCTGAAAATAAGGTTGCATTGCCGCTAAAACTTCCGGAGCAGGACAAGTAGTTACACAATTATCAAGGTATATTCTTCCCGGTTGCATCATTTTTCTCCTTTCCAGGCATTATAAATCTCTGCCAGAGTATATTGAGTTAGTATTACATCTATCTTAATTCCCAAGGCACGGAAAAAACTGCTCAAAGGACAGTGTCCCTCAGGGCAAAACCGCTTGGCATTAATATTACAGTTCGGGTTTAAAGAATCGTCATCTACTGCCTTCAGAATATCCGCTAAAGTAATCTCTGTCGGCTTTCTGCTTAAGAAATAACCACCCTTTGCGCCGGAACTGCTTACAATAAGATTCGCCGCTTTCAAATCAGCCAGCAAATGTTCTATGTATTTTTTCGGAAGGGCTTGCCGCTGGCAAATTTTTTTAGCGCTAACAGCTTCCCTGGAACTATCCGCTATTTCCAATAAAGCTCTAAGTGCATATTCCGTGCGCGTATTAACTGCCATTACGAACTCCTGGTAATTATTCTCTCTAATACATACTAATTTGCTATGGATTAAAAGCAAACACTTTTTTTGCTCTCCGGCAAAAAAGCGCAAACCCATCTGAGATAAGAAGAACTCCCGGAACTCCCGAAACAAGAAAAGAAATTTACCTGTTGAGTTTGTAATAACATTTAGGAGGCGTTTTCTGTTGAGTTCCGTTACCACTTAAATAAACCTCATTCTCAAAGACCTGTTCAATCATATAATCCTGCAGGGAATCAAAAAAATCCAATCCCAATGCCTGAATAAAACTAACTATGATACCTGATAAACCAGATTTATAAACTACCAGACGAACTTTCATCCATTTATTCCAGGGTATCTGAGTTCCGGTTTGTGCAGTATTATCACCCGAACCGATATAACTATCTGCAAAATAGATAAAACTGGAACTGTCCTTATCCCGAATATCCAATCCTACATTAGCTCCAGGACCATTAATAACCCAAATTGCCGAACCCTGAATAGTGCCAGGAATAAAGAACAATTCGGTATTTCCAAGCAAATCAGGGTTAGGACTTAAGTGAGCTACCTGATCCTGATTATCATCGTGGATGGTAACCTTGGTAGGTTCATCCGAACAGGACAGCAGTAATAGTAATAAGACCAGCAGAGGTAGAATTCGTTTCATTTTTCCTCCTTGGAGAAAAGCGATATTTTTACATTTCTTATTTTCTGAAAACTGTCAATGTTTATTTCGCAGATAGATGAACTTATCAGATAGCGAGATGGTGAGATAGCGCATTTTCCTTTTCGGATTGGAAGCACTATCAACAAAGCAATAACAGCTAAATTCCTGCTTGTGGAGAAATAACAAGGGACTTTGCTTAACTACTTATTGCCTGGTCACTTCTTTAACGATTCTTTAACGATCCTTTAACGATACTTTAACTTTGTTAAGGAGTCGTTAAAGAAGGTCTAAAGAAGCATAAAAGATTCAACTTGGCAGGAAATAAAATACATTTCAGCTTGAAAAGACATAAAAAGTGGGGATGGCAATAAAAAATGGTACAAATTGGCAAGCGAAAAGTGATACACTGGGAAAAGATGGAAAACAAACTCTTCGCCTTTTGCTCTATGCTTGAAAGCCCTTTAGGGTGACATCGCAATGTTGACCATCTGGTCAACCTCTTCTTATGCTTGAACGACGAGGACGTCGTTCTTCCGAATAAAAAAAGCCCCTTAGGGTAAGATCGGATGGTTGACCTCCTGGTCAACCCCTTCTTATGCTTGAACGACGAGGACGTCGTTCTTCCGAATAAAAAAAGCCCCTAAAGGCGACACAAAAATAGCGATGGTGGCGTAAGCCCCTCGTAAAATGCGGAAAAATATCTCTTCGCCCTCAGCCCTTTGCCCAAAAGCCCCTTAGGAGCTTTTAGGTATCTCAACCCTTAAAACTTGCTCAACCTGCTAAACCGTATTTTCCTTTTATATTTTCTCAATTTGAATGTATATAAGGTCAGACGGAACATTTATCATTATTAGGTTGACTTTACAGAATAGAAGTAATGCGGCAGGAGACAAAAATGCACAAAACCCTGCCGCAAAGCAGGGTTTTGAGATTTATTGGTTACAAAGATATGTTTATAACGAACCTAACCTATGTTTGAAAGTATAATCCAATTCTTCTGTTATAGGAAAACTAAAGGATTCACACAATTGCTCCAATTCGGTTAAAAAGCCATTAGGGAAACTACCGTTAGGGGTAATTATTGCATCTTGCACTTTTCCGGAAGAGTTAATCAATAAACGAATGGTAACGCTACCGCTGCAACGCTGAATAGCATTCCATTTACTATAAAGAGCTTGTATCTGCCCTTTCTTGGAATTAACGATATCTCTAACCGTGGTAACCATTGTTTTACTTGAAGCAGGAGCTTGTGCTATGGTTTCTTCAGTAACCTTAGTTACATTTTTTGATTTGTAACTACTAATTAACTGAGATGTTTGAGCAGTTTGTCCAAAGGCAACACCGCTGGGCTCTAATTTACTTAGATCGCCTCTCGCACTAGCAATAGCAACTCCTTGAGGTCTAATATCAGAACCGGCTTTGCCTGGAGCTTTTGTTGCAACGGAACCAAGTTCGGCAGCTGAAGTTCTGGGAGCATTGGGATTAAAGCTTGTGCCGTAACCTCCTCCGATTCCTGATCCTGCACCTCCACCTCCGGGTCCTGTTCCACCACCACCTCCTCCACCTGCACGAGATGTTGTAAAACCTTCAGCAATAGTAACCGCATAAATTGGTCTTGCAAGTGAGGTAGCGCTGGGATTAAAGGAACCTATACCACTGCCAAAAATAGCACCCGCTGACTTTGCAGTTCCTGTTCCTCCCGCTACTCCTCCGGCGACACCTTGTGTTTCTTTTCCGGTGGCTGTTTCTTGAGGGAGTTCTGCAACTTCGCCTGCTTCTTCAAAAGTGCTGGGTTTAGCTAATGCTTCTGCCTGTATTCGTTCTGCATTCTGAACGGTCTTAATTTTCTGTTCCAGAGTAGTGTCATAAGTAATTTGTTTTTTTAGAAACAGGTCAAAGATGATAACAAAGACAGCGGTCAGCAAAATAAACAGCAGAATCAAATTACGGTTGAATCTTTCAATAGCCGTAGGTTGAGGACGGCGAGCAAATTGAGCTGCCAGTTGTTGTTGTTCCGGAGTAAGAACTGCTATATATGGCTCTTTGAACTCGTAGGAAATTTCCCAGTCAGGTGCAATGGAAAGAGTTCCAGTCATATCAGGAGCAAGTAAAAGTTTATTTTCCTGCAGGATATAATTACTCTGCAGAAAGGAGTTATCTACCGGTTTTCCCCCTTTAGAACAACTGATTTTTGCTCCCGGAGGCAATTGCAGGTAAAGCTGATCCCCTTTTTTAGTTAAGAACAAGTGCTTATCCGGGAATGACTCATCCAGAATTTGCCAGAAGAGATATTTACTGGAACCGATAAAGAACTTGCTCTTAAAATCTTTGCCATACCGAACCCGATCAAGCACTTTGCCTTTATAATGTAAGGTTAAATTTAGTAATTTGGACATTATCCCTCCTTATTAATGAGTGGAACTGACATTATATTTTTTAAGCCAATCATTATCCTGAAGCGTAGCAAAATAAACATACGAGTAGCCAGCTGCCGTAGCAGCACGGACAATTTCAGTTATATAATTACAGGGGATAGAATAATCGGCTTGCACCAGAAGACAGGTCTCTGCTTTTTGGTGGGTAACAATATCATCCGCTTCCATTTTCAGATATGTAAAAAGAGCTTCGCGCTTTTTGGGGTCAGTAACCAAATCTGCCGGTGAACCGTATTGTAATGCTTCTGTTCCTACAAGAACACGATCTGGAAAGATTTTGATTGGAGTTGTACCTGCCTTTTCCAAAAGCTTATCATTGGTCATCGTTGTAGGATAAGTTAAATCCGGTTCGGCACTAATTTTTACAGCTTCCGTAGAGATATTTTTCACCAGGAAGACCAAGATAATAGTTAATTCATCCAGCAAAGAAGTAATGGATAATCCTCTTGCATCTTCAAACTTTCTGCGAACCTTACGCTGGCTCTTATCAGAAGATTTTATTTTATCTACTATTTGCATAAGTGCCTCCCTTAATAATACTGAACTTTTGGTGCAGTATAATGAACCTGAGTAAAGCCATTATTCTTGCAGATATCAATTGTTTTCATCAGGTCTCCGTAGAGAACATCAGGATAAGCAAGGACAGTGATATCACTAAGAGTTCCTCTGCGGTTTCTAATTTCCTTCAGAGAGGTGTCCAGGGATACATAATCATAATATTCATTAATAGCAGGGATATTCTTGGGTTTTTCACCCGGCTCGCGGATTTCCATACCTAATGAAGTATTATTCTTTTGAGCATATTCTACCCCGAAGATATGGACTTCAACTTTTTCGGTTGCAGGTCCGCCTTTACCTCCGCCACCTCCTTGACCAGAACTAATACCGCTATCCCCTTGCGAGAAATTCAGCGCCAAAAGTGCGATCTGTGAAATAGCCACCATCATCAATAACATCGGAATGATGGTTAAAAACAGATTCATAATCGGCACCAGGTTTGGTTCCTGGGGCACGGTTTGCGACTTTTGTTGGCGCATTGCGGATGGTCTGTATTGTCCCATAATTTAATCCTTGATGGCGTTGTTTATGGTATTGATCAATTTAACACTGAACTCGTCTATATTGCTTATAATACTGTTTGCTCTGGATAGCAGCCAGCCCTTAATTATGGTTAACGGGATAGCAGCCAGCAAACCCAGAGCGGTTGTTCCGATTGCTTTTTTAATACCATCCGTAAGAGCAACTTGCTGTGCGGCACCTGTTAAACCTGCCAATCCGGCAAACGCTTCCAACAAACCCCAAATTGTTCCTAAAAGTCCAAGATAGGTAGCTACCTGAGCTAAAGTATCAAACCAGAATAAGCCGCTATCCAGTTTATACACTGTTTGGAGAACTGCCTCTTCCAGAGAGTTTTGAACTGAAGCTCTAAGATCGGCTCCTGACTGTCCGCTTTTCCTGGCATCTTTAAAAACCATTAACGCGCTCCAGAAAATAAAGCCCATAGTAGTTCCCTTATAACTTTCAGCTATTTTTGTTGCTTCTTCCAGTTGGTCATTTTTAATGTAATTGCGTAATTTCAAATAGAAACCGCCGGCATCTATTTTCTCTTTACGATAAAGCTGATTCCAGCGAACAATTGCATATACAACACCAATAACAAAAACAAGAAGGATAGCATAAGCCCATTGCCCGCTATCAATAAAAACTTGGGTGATACTATAACCCTGCGATTTTGGTGCAGCAGGAGCTGCGGTTTCTGCTGCGGTTTGAGCAAATAGACCAACACACATAATCAGTGAGATGATCACCAGGACGATATTTTTTACTTTCATTTTGACTCCTTCAGCCATTTATTTAATAGTTTGTCACTCTGTTCACGGATATCTTGAATCGTAAAAGAGAATTTGTATTCTCCTGCTTTCTGATAAGTATCGGTTTTATCTTGAAAGACACCAGTGGGAGGAATTAAAGCTTTTATTTCAATTTCCCATTCTTCCTGTTCCACATATTTAACGGCATTTTCAAAACCTTTAACAGGTTGCTGAGGTTGAGTTTGGGTTCTTGCTGGAGCTGCCTGAGCATAAATAATACCTGTAAAAATTAGCAGCGCGATGGTAATGATAATCAATTTCTTCATCTAATATCTCCTTTTCCAGCTTTAATAATTTTTACCGTTGCAATAAAGCCACGGTAGTTGGAATTATTAGTTACTACAAAGCGAAGGGTATTTTTACCCGTAGTAACCATTGTAGGATTTATTGTAACTGCAACGGCTGTTACCTCAAAAGGTTCAGTTACAATATCAGGGCTGACATCAGTTGTTAATTCCTGACCGTTTAGATAGATAGAAGCAAAATCAGGGGCTACGAAACTGATCTGTCCCTCCCGGAATTCAGTATCCAGGTAAAAATCTGTCTCCAAGATAACACTGCTTAAAGGTGTTGTTTCGGGAGCCCAAATCGGTTTAGCATAATTTCCTTCCAGCCCTGCAATTTTATCCAAAGCCATACCAAAATTGCTGGTTATTGTTGCAGGCATAGTTGTTTCGGTTCCGGTTTCAGGATTAACGGTTACAATTCTCCAGGTAGGATCAGTGTAAAGCATCACTGTTTCCGGAGGAATGGAGGCAGCTATTTTCTGGCGGTCAGTAAAGACCTGCAAAGTCAGATATAAGTTTTGCTGTCCGGAACTGCTATTCGGAACGGTCAATTCTATTAGGTTTTGTCCTTCAGCCCATGCAGTTGAAGGCAGTAAATAAGCGTAACGGGTAGTAGTTCCAGGTTGATTAACATCCAAGGTATCAGTAGGGACTACACCTGGCTCTAAATCCGTGCCATTCAACCGTATTTTCACATCATAAGGATAAACAAGGTGCAGCAAAGCAAATTCAGGCAGGAGTTTGGCATTAATTGTGCGGTTCAAATTCAGTTCTTTACCTGCTGGAAGTTGCATACAGCCCAAACGAATACCTTTGGGCGAAGTGATGCTGCTAACCGGTAATCTACTTTCATTCTGATCTATCTTTTGCGTCCAGTCAGAAGAGAGAATGTATTCATCAATTTTATAATCCGGCACTAAATTCCATTCCTGCAGTTTGGCAAAGCTCTGTTGCGTATAATAATCGGTGTAACCAGCCATCTGATAAAAGTTATAGATGTTCAAATGAGTAGTATATTCCAAGTTAAGCAGATCATTACTTTGTTCATTACTGATCCAGGCAATAAAAGCATCTAAACCATCCGCATACTGTTGACGAACAGCTTCTGCTTCAAAAGCGGTGCGGACATAAACCCCAATTTGAGTATTTATAACAGTAACTCCCTTATCATAGATGCGGGCAATTAAATTCAAAGCATGTAAACGGCGGTAGTTTTCTAAATCTATCTTTTCTTTATCCGCATTGGCAAGAAGTTTATTCACTTTAGCTACTTCAGCTTTAACAGATGCCTTAAAATTGGGAATGCGACGATAGGAACCTCCAATCAAGTGATTATTCCAAGTAGTGCTTTGATTAACCTTTAGTAAAGTTCCAGGTGAAGCAGTGAGCAAGGTTCCATGCTCTATAGCATTAAGCTGGTTATCATAGTTTTTCAGGAAAGTAATTCGCTTCTGCAGGTTATTATATTCTTCTTCCACGGCAGCAAAATAGGCATAATTTACGGAAGATTTGAATTCCTCAGTTTCAAAATTCAAGCCATCTTTTTTATATGCTGTTTCCACGCGCTTATATTCATCGCGGTATTTAAAGGCATCAGGATAATTTTTATTTTTATAGGCATTATCAAATTTATCCATCAGTTTTTTCAGTTTAGCATTGGCAATCCACTGATAGTATGCGCTTTTGGTTCTATCTTTTTGGTGAATTTCTTTTGCTAATTGTTCATACTTCAGTGTATCTCCCTTATCCAAATAATAGTCCGCCATTAGCTGCATATAAGGTATTACATTAGTATGTTTAGGATAAGTTGCTATAACTAAGTTATAGGTTTCAATTTCTTTATCCCGGTTGCGGGCATCGCGGTAATTATCTGCCGCTTTGGTTAAAAGATAATCCGGAGTAATCTCACCGGTATTAATATTTTTATTTTTAACTTCTTCATAGAGGGCAAGATATGCTTCTGCAGCAGCATTCTTCTGCGTAACATTTTTTTCCATTTCTTCAATTCTTGCTAAACGCAGTTTAAATGCCTGATTGCTGCTTGGGTATTTAGAAATGAAGCTATCCAGAATAGTATTGGCATATTCCGGATTATTCATTGCAGTATCAGCATTGGCAATTTCATAAGCCCGATAATAATAATAGTAGATATTATCTATATCTGTGCCTGAACCGGCAAGTTCCAGCAGAATATCTATTGCTTTTTGATATTCCTTTGCCTTGAGATATGCTTCCTGGGCTCCCATTTTATAACCTGTAATGCGTTTGGTTTCTGCAGGTTTCATTTCTGTAGCCAGACGCAAACGTTCACTGGCAGCTAAAGAATAGTTACCGGCTCTTTCAGCTGCTTCGTAACTGTTTTGAATCTGGTAGAGGATATTACTGGTAATTGTTTCCCGCTCTGCAGGGGTGGAGGCATAAGTGAGTGCTGAACGGTAGTATGCTTCTGCCTGGGCATAATTTTTTTCGCTATCTGCTATTAAAGCCAGTTTTCCGTAAACGGTAAATTTAGTTCCGTTTGGAATTAAGGATTCATTCTCCAATGCAGATAAATAGAGCGCTTTTGCCTCAGGCATTTTACCGCGATCATATTGAATATCTGCCAAACTAAGCAAAATATCCACTGCCTGCTTTTCCCGTTCAGGATTTTTATAGGCATCGCTGCGCAGAACACCAATAAACCGTTGTGAATTTGATTGAAACATAGCAAAAAGCTCATCGGCATTAGCAGGTAAACCAGGTTCAGGTTGATAGCCATCTCCATATAGGTCTTTCATCAGATTATATACATTATAAGAATAAGTGTAAATAAGCCCTTCATTCAGGAAGTAGTCCTCATCCTGAGGATATTTTGCATTAAACTCCTGCAGGTTTTTAATTGCACTTAAATAGTATTTGGGCAGATTGGAACTCTCAGCCAATTTGTTGACAAGCAGTAAGTTAGTTTTATCCGTTTGAGCTTTCCAGGTAGCGTAATTCGCTCCCTGCAATTCCGGGAAATCGGCATATTGTTCTATATGCTGGTTGTAAGCAAGGAGCTTGCTCTCGTTTACAGGATTGTCCAGAAATTCGTTATACAGGAAATTAGCTCTTTTCTCAAAAGCATTATTAATCACTGCCAGCTGAGGGGCAATTTTGGTATTATTTTTGTTTGCCGCATACCAGGCAGAGTTTTTACCATAGTTAGTAATAATATTCTGGTATAGTTCTTGAGAAATCTGTTCAAAGTTTTTTCCCTCTCGCAGTTCATATTTAGCTCCGGCATACAGTTTCAAAATAGAATCTACCAAAGCAGGATTTTCAATTGCCAGAGGGTTCATATTTATTTTCAGCCAGATAAAATCAACGGCTTGCAAAGTGGATGCCAAGTCCAGTTTATTGATAGTAGCTTTATCAACGATGCGGTTTATTACTTCGGGATTTTTGTAGGTGTTTACGAGATTTTGAATTTCCTGCACACCTTTGGCATAGGAATTGAAATCCGTTCCATCCAAAGCAATTAAGCAGAAGGCAATATTATCAACGGCGTCATCACGATAATCTTTAGCTACTACGGGATCGCTAATCTGTCCGCTATCCACAGCATTCAACAAAGTGAGAAAATCGTTCATAGCCAGTTTAAGGTCTTGTTCCTGATAAGAATTTAAGCGTAACCAGCCACGCTGATAGATAGCATCATATTTATATTTGCTGTCCGGTTTGTTGATTATTGTATCAAAATAATTGGTAGCAATAGCATAATAACGCTGCGGTTGATCAGCATCGGTAGCAATAAAATAGTATAAGATACCTAAGCGGTATAGGGATTCTTCATAATAAGGAGAGGTAGTATAATTATCTACGATTTTTTGATAGGAGCTGATTGCCTCTGCAAAATCTGATTCTTTATATCTGCTGGCATCGTCAAGAGTAAGCGCTGCTTTGTGTATTTCATAAAAACGACTCTTATTTGTGTCAATTCTTTGATAACTAAGCTGACTGCTGATGAAACCTATATTATACAGTGTAGCAGCCATATTCACATTGCCGGGGTCAAGCTGAACAACTTTGCGATAACTTTCCAAAGCAATATTTGGTGTATCCATATAAACAGCATATTGAAGCTCTGCCAGATTGTAATAAAGATCAGCATTACTGATAAGATAGGTTCCGTTGGGCTGAGCAACTGCTTGGAAATTAGGATTGTTGTTTATAAAATTCTGTATCCGGGTAATTAAATCTTTCTTTTCAGTTAAAATATTCGCCTGCTGTTGCATCAATTGCTGCTCGGTTAAAGTTCCTTTTTGTGCTTCTGCTAATCGTGCTTGTTCTTTGATATGCAGATTGCGATAGTCCAGCTGCAATTTAACGAATTCTACATTGGCAACCAAGTCCTGGGCGTTTTTACGAATGGGTTCATTACGATTGCTGCGATCAGCAGTTAGGGCTATTTGATTAGCGATGTGGTTCTTAATTTTGTTGCGCTGCTCATCCGTAAAAATATTCTTCGTCTCTTCCTGCATAAATTTATCAATCTCTGCCAGTTGAATATCAATATCCTTTTTATCTTGGTTGAGAGAGTAATACTCTTCCAAAAGAGCATTAAAGATTTTTTCTTCTACTTCGTTAGTATGTTTACGCGTTTGCAGCAAGTCATTTTTGCGGATTTGCAAACTGGTGCGTTTTTCCGAATACTCAGCTCTGGTTCTTTTCAACTGGTCTTGAATTGAAGCTAATTGAGGATCGGCAATATCTTTATCCAGTTCGTCAATAAGATTATTATAGAGCATAATGTTTTTCTCAATATCATAGAGGCGTTTCAATTCCATATCACTGTAGTTGTGACCCTGAATACTGGGATCATTATTCATAAACCGTTCATATTGCTTTTCCAGAATTCCATCCATTATCTCAAGCTGTTTTTGATAACTGGTAGAGATTTGTTTCACTTGCTGTAACAGCAAATTACCCCTCACAATTGTTTCCTCAGAATGTAATTTCTGATCAACATAATCCAGAATAACTATCTTTAGTGAATCCAGCAAAACCATTTCTTCGGAATGCATATTAATAATGGAATCAAGATAAAAAATTCCTTTCAATGAGATTAGCTGGTTATAATTATGTGTTAAATCTGCTTTGATGTTATCTATTTCAGAAGCCAACTTCGTATATTCACCAAAACTGGGGTTAGCATAATAGGGCTGTAAATTCAAGTTTTGCACTCTTGCCAGGATTGCCATTTTTTCAGGTAGCAGCTGATTCATTATAATATCCCGGTTTTGAATGTAGCTGTTTAAGGTATTGAGCACACTTTCATATTCACCGTCATCGGCAGCCATATCAGCCCAAATGTATAGATAAGTAGGATAGTAAGTATCAATATTGTAATTCTCAAATATAATAGCGCTTAAAAAATCCTTAGCTGCCTGGCGATTACCTGTCTCCAAAAAATTCACTACTTGCTGATATAGTGCCAAGTTTAGCATTTTCCGCGCATCGCTGTTCAGCTGAGTATTAAGCAAAGAAGTAAAATAGCCAATTGCTTTTGTATTTTCACCCATCCGTGCATAGAAATGACCCAGTAAATATATAAAATCATTTTGATCCATCCCGGAAAAAACTGCTTTGTATTTTACTAACGCCTGTTCAGCAAGGGTTGGATCTTCATTCAATAATTCCGGCAGGGCATCAATTAAAAACATCTTAGCTAATTCTCTTATAGTTTGTTTTTCCTGGGTTATTTGTAGCTGAAGCTCTTCTTTGGTACTTTGATCGGCATCCTGAGCATAAGCTACTGCCAGGAAAGACACTGCAATAATAATTAGGAATATAATCTTAACAGTATGTTTCATAATCCCGCTCTCTTAAATTCTCTTATTTTTCCGATGATGATAAGGTTCAAGATTCTTTTACCCGTAAAAGCTATCTTGAACCTTCCTCATCTTTATTTTGGGAAACATAATTCCTCAATCCATACACGCTTTAGTGTATAGATTAAATTATTGCTTTTGTTGCTTCAGTTCTTCTATCCATTTACGCAACTCTTCCATCGCCTGCTGAGCTTTTTGCCTTTCTTCTTTCAGCATTTGAAGCTCTTTCAGCAAATCCTGAACTTCAGGAGAAAGCTGTTCATAACCTGCAGTTCCAGGTGTAACTAAGCCAGGGGTTTGTAATTGGGTACCAGGACCAACAACAACTTCTGAACCAGCAGGAGGAGTAACTGTTCCTCCAGCAGGAGGTGTAACCGTTCCTCCAGCAGGAGGTTTGGTTGCTGTCCCTGTAGGTGGAACAACTACAATTTCTCCGGAAGGACTAACAGTAGTACTTGTTGGAGGTACTACAATACCTGTCTGAATAGGAGTTTCGCCAACTTCAACCACTTCTCCGCCAACAGCTGGTTTCTTTCCATAACTGGCATAAAGACCAAGATCGGGACGGCGTTTGGCTTCTGCATATTTATCAAATAAATAAGAGACCCCTAAGGCAAGACGGATATTTTTTGTATAATTGCTTTCACTTCCTTTGAACCAATCCTCAAAAGCATTAATCCCTGCTTTAAACCCAAAGTTTCTATAGGAATATTTAACACCCACATTAAAATCTTGCCCGTCAAATTCACCTTGCAAAGCTAAATCAGGAATAGGAGAAACTTCAGCGGAAGCAAAAAAACCATTAAATATACGAGATCTGCCTACTTGGCCTACAAAACGCTGCGTTCCTATTCCAGCATTAAACATCCAGGGAATTCTCAAAAAGACAGCTTGTTTGGAGGCAACGGCATAGGGAGAATATGCTTCATAAGCAGCAGCATCAGGGTGATCGCTAAAGTGATCACCAATCTCTATATCCTGAACTCTCTTTGTTACCGGAGAAAAAATGTTATCCATACCGACTGAAACCTGCGGAATATTCCGTGTCTCTTCAATGATTTTTACTTTGGCATTCATAAAATAAACTAAATGATCTGCGGGAGTATAGTCACCCATAAATAAACCGAGTTCTACCCGATCAAGAACTCCCACACCTATCATTGTGTATGGGAAAATATGACCGACAGAGCCGCTTGGGTAGCTTAAAGAAGGTGTATTCCGATAGTAGCCAACAAGCATAAATTCTGCAGCTTTGTTTGGCAGGACATAGGCATCAGGGGTCCTTAACATTCCCAGAGTTTGAAAGGGTGCTGCTTGGGCTATTCCCAAAACAGTGACCAGTGCGATAATGGTCAGCAAAATTTTTTTCATGTTTTCCTCCACCTTTCGGTGTTCATTTCTTATCAAGGTTCATTGTTCTCATTGACATAAATTCCGTCAAGTTTTTTTTTGCCTCATGCAAAAATATTCTCGTCCTGAATTTTCTCGTATAGGTGAAGACCTCGCTGCCCGCTTTCTTATAAGTAACGGCTATACTGTTATTTGCCGTAACTTCCGCAAACGCTATGGTGAGATAGACATCATTGTGGAAAAAGGTCAACACCTCGTTTTTTGTGAAGTTAAAACCCGAACTTCTCACTCTCTAAACTGGGCTCTGGCTTCTATCAATTATACCAAACAGAAAAAAATATCCAGAGCGGCACAATTATATATTAACGAAAATCCTCAATTTGCCAAACACATTTTTCGTTTTGATGTTCTTATCGTATTTTATTACGAATCAACGGATACTTTCAAAGTGCAACACTACGAGGATGCCTTTGAACCGATTTTAGAATACTAATTATCCAACTGGGAAGAATCAAAATCCGAACCAACATAGCGCATCCAGTCCGGGTTGGAGGATTCCAGATCATCATTTTCCACATAGATTAAACGGAAATTGCCATTCATTTGGATATCAATAAACATATACACGGGTTTATTACCTGAAGAATATTTCCATATCTGGTAGTCCTTTCTTACGAAGTTTGTCTCATCGGAACTGGTGTTGCGTTGAATATCATCAGCAGGACCGTTTCTGATATAGATTCTTCCCATATCGGAAGTCCAGCCCTGTTTTAAGTGACTGAAATTACGATTAGCGTAATCTATGCGTTCCTGCACGAGGTTCATAATGCTTTGAACACTGCGGTTTGTGGAATAAGCCATATCTTTCCAGAACTGGGTGCAATACCTTCTTTTTTTATCCTGGGGTAAGTTTTTCCAGTCGGCAGGTAGTTTATTACCCCAAAATATCCGCATCAGGTTATATTCTTCATCCGGATTGGCAAACAGGAAAAACTCTTCTTCACTTTCTTCAATAACGGCAAAATCAAAATTACTTTCTGCAGTGCCTTCCGAGCATTGCAAAACAATAGCTCCGTTATACAAACCGGGTTTCAGGTCTTGGAGGGGAATTTTCAGATTGATTGCTTCACTTCCGGTTGCAGGTAAAAAATCAATATATTCATCCATCACAATTAGAGAATCCTTTTCCAGAGAAAGGTTTAGCAGGCAGCTTTCGGCTGTAGAACTAAGGATATAACTTTCCAGATAAAGATAGATAAAATCATTTATGTTTTTGTTGAAAAGAACTGATGGCTGTGAATGGTAAAGCATATTCCCGCGTTTAAATTTTATCATATATTGGGAAGTATCAGGGCGGACTTCACTATTCAGTTCCACATCGCTAAGCAAGCTATTTCGGGGCAGGGCGATAATCTTAAATTCGGAAGAGAATTGTTTTTGATTATTTATATCCAGGGCACTAAACTGTAAAGTATAGAAAGGTTTATCCATAACGAAACTTAGTCGGTTTAGATAGGATTTTTGTTTACTGCCGGTATCTGCTTTGTTTTTCACTCCAATAATATCGTTTATTTCGTGGTGAGCAAGAACACTATCTCCATCAACTATTTTTACAGCTACTTGCAATTCCGCAAAGTATCCGTTATTTTTTGCAATAAAAGCCAAATTATGATAGGGCACTTGATAATCAACAAGGAGGATAGTGTTTTTATTTTTATCCAGAAATCGGTTATAGTCAAGATACATATTCAGCTTTTCAGAGCCATATAATAGACAGAAAGAACATAGAGCCAAACCTGCGAGCAAGGAAATTTTAATATTCTTCATCTTTATTCCTCAAGGTATATTTTCCAAAGCCGGTTATATCCGCAAAAATGAATTCCCGATTTTGGCTATAGTAATACCAGATAATATAGGGGTATTTATCTAAAGCATAAACTTCCGAGTAGATATCATCCGGTTCTCCATATTTAATATAAATTCTACCCTGGTCTGTAGTCCATCCTGCAATTTTTTTATGCACGGTAAATCGTTCGTCTGCGGTTAGCACTCTTTGATAGAATTTTTCACGCAGTTCGTTGCGTATTGTTCCCGGGCTGGGGTCATTAGTTTTCCAGAATGCTTCAATTGCTTCTGCTTGTTTTTCTTTGGGTAGGCGTCTTAAGACCTGCCAATCATTCTGGTTGGCAATATAGCGAATTTGAGAAATTTGGTCTTGCAGAGAATAGCGCAAGGAATAGGCATACCAGGGTGAAAACAAAAACGGTTCCATTTGGTAGTGGATATTTTTCTCAAAGAAAGTTAGTTTCATTTGATTTTGGGAATCGGTTTTCAGGTAAGGCAGGAGGTCAAGAATAATAGGGCTTTCAGGATTAGTTACAGTCAGCAATTGGTTATCTATCTGAACTTGTAAACTATCCAGGGCTATGGAATAGCTTTGATACAGCTTTATTTCTTCAATATCCAAGGCGGTAAGGGTTTCGGGAATAAACTCAATTCCTTCTTTTTTGGCTATAATCCAGCTTAAACCAATTTCTGTGCCGGAAGGGTCAACAATAAATTGCCGCTTATAATTTCGGTTATCGCCCATTTCCTTATTCTTGATCTGTAAATTTACAGAATAAGAGCCCGCAGGAAGTTCCTGCTGAAAGCGGACAGGGATTCCACAATCATTTAACCATTCCCTTTTAAGAATTACCTGGTTTTTTCCCAGGGTAGCCACCTGCTTTTTTTTCGCGTTATTTATTTGTAAGGATACCTGATAGAGCGCTTTTTCACTGCCTTTTTTAAAATTGATTGTGCTGTAAGGAAAAACAACCCATATCTCAACCTGGTTGGCGTAGTATTCATAAAAGATTTCCTGAGCGGAAAGAAAGCTGAAGGTAAACAGCAGAATGCAACAGCTAATAAGTTTTCCCATTGATAGCAATCCTTATTTGAACTTCCATCTTTTCTTTGTCCATCCAGTTTAGCAAGGTCTCATCAGGAAAGAAGAATTTGCGGGATTCCAATTGATAGCCGCTTAGTTCGTCGTTTTGAATTCGGGTTATGAGTTTAAACTTTCCCTGATTAGGGATTAGTTTTTTGTTCAATTCGGCAAGATGATTTTTTTGTAAATGCTCGCTACGCAAATTCAGTTTAATTTCTCCGCTCAAATCAGAAGCCAAATCAGCGAAATCAATTAAAGCATTCGGCAGCACTCTTAAAATGCCGTCTTCGTTACCGTTAAAAGTAGATTTAGTGCCTATGATGAAAAAGAGCTTTCCCGTAACGATTTTCTTCATATATAGGTTGAAGTCCTTATTAAACAGAGGCACTTCAAATTTTCCTGCCAGGTCTTCAAATTCTATGAAAGCAATAGGATTTCCTTTACTGTCCTTCTTTTTGGAAATACCGGTCACAATTCCGGCAAGCAGCAATTCACCATTATTTTTACTTTTGCCGGTGCTGGAATCGGCATTAGTAAAGTGTTTTATCAAAGAGCGGTATTCATATAAGGGATGGCCGCTTAAATAGAATCCTAAAACATCTTTTTCTTTTTCCAGCTGATGAAGATAAGACCAGGGTTCAACTGTAGGTAGAGGAGGATAGTAATTTTGTTCCTCGTTGGCATCGTCCATCAAATCAAAAATAGTGCTCTGTCCTCTTTTTTTATCCTTCTGATCATTACTGCTGAATTGTAATGCCTGTTCAATTACAGCCCATTTTTGTGCCCGGTTTCCTTCCAGTTCATCCATTGCCCCGGAAGCAATTAAGCTTTCCAGAATGGTTTTATTCACGCTGCTGCTATCTAAACGACTGCAGAAGTTGAAAATGCTTTTATAATTTCCTCCTTGTTTTCTGTCTTCAATAATATCTCGCATTGCAGCATCGCCCAAATTTTTTATAGCTCGTAAACCGAAAAGAACTTCTTTTCCGTGAACACTGAATTCACTATCGCTACGGTTTATATTGGGGGGGATGATCTTTATTCCCATTTTTTTACAGACCTCAATTTTAGCAGGTATTCTTGCCGGATCATCTTCCAAAGAAAGTAAAGCAGCCATAAATTCCACCGGATAATATGCTTTTAAATATGCCGTTTGATAGGCAACTAAAGCATAGCAGGTAGCATGGGATTTATTAAAAGCGTATTCCGCAAAGCGTAGCCAATCCTGCCAAATCTTGTCTATTACTGCATCAGGAACCTTTTTAGCTTTAGCGCCCTGTTTGAATTTTTCCTGATATTGTTGCATATATTCGGAGTCCTTTTTACCCATTGCTTTTCTTAAACTATCTGCTTCGCCGCCTGTAAAATCACCCATTTCGCGAGCAATTTGCATCACCTGTTCCTGATAGATAGTTACTCCGTAGGTTTCTTTCAAGGCATTTTCCATCAGGGGATGATCATACACAACTTTTTCGCGTCCGTGTTTGCGGCTGATAAATGTTTCTATAAATTGGATAGGACCCGGTCTATAGAGAGCTACCATAGCAATCAAGTCCTCAATTTTGTTGGGCTTTAGTGCTATAAGGTATTTACGCATTCCGTCTGATTCAAACTGAAAAACGCCGTCGGTTTCACCCTTTCCTAATAAATTAAAGACCTTTTTATCTTCCAGAGAGATGTGATTTATATCCAAATCAATATTTTGCGCCTGTCTCACCAAATCTATGGTTTTTTGGATCAGAGTCAGATTTTTTAAACCCAATATGTCCATTTTCAGTAGCTTCAAATCATTCAGCCATTTTCCTTCATATTGCACCAGAATAACCTTTTCTTCACCTTTTTGGCTGCTACAGGCAAGAGGAACATAGTTTGTTAAATCTCCGGGGGCAATTACCACTCCTGCAGCATGGACTCCTGTTTGGCGAACTAATCCTTCCAGCACTTTAGAATATTTGAAAATTTTGGTGTAAACTTCGTTACTGTTAATTAACGCAGCAAATTCCGGTATTTGATTATATGCTTCCTCCAAAGTTTTATTATTTCCCGGAATGGTTTTAGTAATGGCATTTGCTTCGGTAGCTGGAACACTTAGCACTCTGGCAACATCTTTAATTACGCTTTTTGCCTGCAAAGTGGAGAAAGTTATTATTTGAGTAACATTTTCCCTTCCGTAGCGTTGAACTATATAATCTATCACTTTACTTCTGTTTTGAGCGCAGAAATCTATATCTATATCCGGCATATTAATTCTATCGGGATTTAGAAATCTTTCAAAAACCAGTCCGTATTTTAATGGATCAATTTGCGTGATATCAAGTAAATAAGCAACAATACTTCCGGCACCTGAACCACGACCGGGTCCTACGGGGACATTTTGTTTTCGGGCATTATCAACGATATCTTTCACGATGAGAAAATAGCCATTAAAGCCCATTCTGTCAATCACTTCCAGCTCATATTCAATGCGCCGGTTAATGGTATCATTCACCTCAGAGTATTTGCTTTTGGCATTTTCATAGCAGAGATACTTTAAATATTCACCCATAGATTTAAATTCGGGAGGCGTTTCAATATTAGGCAGCAGAAATTTGTCATAGTGCAGTTCCAGATCAATCATATCCGCAATTTTTAATGTATTTGTATATGCCTCGGGAACTTCAGGAAAGATTTCCCGCATTTCTTCCGGGCTTTTAAAATAAAGCTGATTAGTCCCATAACGCATCCGATCGGGATCGTTCAACAGCTTTCCGGTTTGAATACATAATAGAATATCGTGAGCTTCATAATCATTTTGATGGAGGTAATGGCAATCATTGGTAAGGACCATTGGAATTTCCAGTTCTTTTGCCAATTTAATCAAATGGGGCATAACCTTTTTTTCCGGTTCCAAGTTGTGATTTTGCAATTCAATATAAAATCTGTCCTGAAACAGTTCTTTATACCATAAGGCAACTTCTTTTGCCTGCTTTAGCCGATCATTATATATTAGAGCAGGAATTTCTCCTTTCACACAGGCGGATAGACAAATTAGCCCTTCGTTGTATTGTTGCAGCAGGTCTTTGGAAATCCGGGGTTTATAATAAAAACCCTTAATATAAGATATGGAAGAGAGTTTCATCAAGTTTTTATAGCCCTGCTCATTTTGTGCCAGCAGAATCAAGTGATAACGGCTTTCATTCTTGCTACTTTCACTTTCCAATTCGCCGTTAATAATATATGCTTCTATTCCTATGATAGGTTTGATACCTGCACTTTGTGCCGTTTTATAAAAATCAATGGCTCCAAAAAGGTTACCATGATCCGTTATGGCAACAGCAGGCATATTATATTCCTTTGCCAAATTGATCATTCTATCAACTCTGCAAGCACCATCCAACATACTATATTGCGTATGGTTATGTAAATGAACGAAGGACATCTCTTACTCCTTGTTTTTATCTAAACTATTAAAATTGGAAGGCAGTTTTCTGTCAAAGAGTTTTATAAGCTGTTTTTTTTCTCGCAGGCAAAGCAAATTCTGTATCTACTGAAATCTGATAAGCATCAATTCCGAGGGTTGTATATGAAAGAACAATTCCGACCATAGTTTTTCCTTAATATTTTTACACTAAACCACTAAAATAATGCAATGTTACAGAGTCAAGGGAAAAGGTTTTCTCAAACAGATTTAGCTTTATTGCAGATTTAATTGGTATGAGTCAAAAGGAAATACGAAGACCTTGGTGATCTTGCAAATTTAGAAGTGATCGCTGCCTGTAAATCTCTTTTTAACAATCCTAAAACATATTTGGGCTTTAAAAGTAATACTTACTATTAAAATAAAAACCGATTATTTTCTTAATCCGATAAGCTATAATCGGTTATAAAGTAATAGTTATTAAGTAGTTAGCTATTCTCAGTTTAATAGTTCCAAGATCTCTTGTTTTATTATTTTCAAGGCAAATGGCATAATAATTGCAAAGTAGTGAAGATAATTGGGATACATATTATTATATCCTGCAAACTAAATGCTGAGGGAAAAATGAATACAGAACAACTTATGACCCTTGCTGTAAATAAAAATGGCTTTGTTTTTGATCCTGAAAATGGGATAAGCTATACTGTAAACGAAACAGGTCTTTTTATCTTGCAGAAATTACAATCGGGTGTTACAAAAGAAGAGATTATCAACTGTTTAACCGAAGAATATGAAGTTACCCCGAAGAATGCTGAAAGTGATTTAGATCATTTTATGGCAATGCTTAAAGCTTTGAATTTGATTGAGGAATAAGAGCAATGTTGCAATTAGATGATCTACAGATTAGTATTGCTGTTTCTGGGTTAAAAACAGGCGATAATCCCCAACCTGGAATTCCGGTAATTCGTTCTCTTAGAGCTGCTGGTTTTAAAGGTAAAATAATTGGTTTTGTTTATGATGCTATGGAATCCGGAATTTATTTGGAAGATATAGCAGACGAGATTTATCAAATGCCTTATCCTTCCACTGGTGCGGAATCATTTTTAACTCGCTTGGGTTATATCAATTCCAGAAGTAAAATTGATGTTATTATCCCTACTTTGGATTCAGAAATTCCGCTTTATATTCGTTTACAAAAAGAGCTCCAAGAACTTGGCATACATACTTTTATCTGCACAGAGAAGCAATTTAACCTGCGCGATAAAAGCAAACTGTTTCATTATTTTACATCCGAAGATATTACTGTTCCTAAAACAGTCCTATTGAATAGTGTCGCAGAAATCAATAAAGCTATCCAAGAAATAGAGTTTCCAGTTTTTATTAAAGGTTATCTCTACGAAGCATATAAAGCCAATAATAATATAGAAGCTCAAAAGTATTTTCTGGAGCTCCAGGCAAAATGGGGCTTACCGGTTATTCTGCAAGAGCTTATTGAAGGTGATGAATTTAATGTAGTTATTTTAGGAGATGGTAAAGGAAACTGTTTGGGAATGGTTCCACAACGAAAACTGGTTATAACAGATAAGGGAAAAGGTTTTGGAGGCGTAGTAGTAAACAATCCTGCTCTGGAAAAATTTGCGCAGAAAGTAATAAAAACACTTTCTTGGCGAGGACCCTGCGAACTGGAAATTATTAAAGATAAAGAGGGAGTTTTTCATTTACTGGAAATTAATCCTCGTTTTCCGGCCTGGGTTCGTTTAGCGGAAGGATGTGGCCAAAATCAACCTGCAGCGACTGTCTTACTGGCTTTAGGTAATCAAATTGAAGAATTGCCTCCTTTTAAACCGGGAGTTCTTTTTATCCGTCATTCAGAAGATATTATCAGTAATATCAACCTTCTGGGTGAAATTTCTGTTAATGGTGAACTGATCAGAAAGCAAAAAAAGCAAGAGGAAATAAAATGAAAAAACATTATACTGCTCCATACATTGAACGCAATAGCGCTGGAAATCTTAATAAATATGCTCATACCACGGTTGTTAGACATCAGGATAATATTGATGGTATTCCCATTAAGAACTTAGTAGAAAAATTTGGAACTCCGCTATTTGTCTTTTCTGAGAAACATATTAGACATTCCTACAGGCGATTACTGGAAACAATTAGTATTCATTATCCCAAAGCAGAAATTGTTTGGAGTTATAAAACTAATTATCTTGCAGCTATTTGTAATATTTTTCATCAAGAAGGTGCAGCAGCAGAAGTAGTTAGTCGGATGGAATATGAAAAAGCAAGGAGTAATGGTATCCCTGGGAATAGAATATATTTTAATGGACCTTCCAAGCGTAAGCAGGACTTGCAATTAGCTATACAAGAAGGTGCCTATATACATATTGACCACTTAGAGGAACTGTATCTAATAGAAAATATTGCTGATGAACTTGCTATCAAGCCCAAAGTTGCTATTCGCGTAAATATGGATACAGGGATCAGTCCAATGTGGACGCGTTTTGGTTTTAATTATGAAAATGGTGAAGCTTATAGAACCGTCCAGCGTCTGGTTTCGGGAGGCAAAATAAACTTAGTGGGTTTGCATACTCATATTGGCACTTTTATTTTAGACCCAAACGCTTATTATTGGGCTGCCACCAAACTCTTGAATTTTGCTCAAACGATTAAGGATAATTTTGGTATCGTATTAGAGTATATAGATATGGGTGGTGGTTTTGCTTCTTCAAATACTTTAATTGATCAATACACTCCTGGAGAACTGGCTTCACCCTCTTTGGAACAGTATGCTGAAGCAATAGGAGCAGCTTTTAATGCATCGTATTATGTTAAAGAACACAATCCCCGTTTAATCTTAGAAACTGGAAGAGTGTTAATTGACGAATCTGGTTATCTTATTGCCAGTGTGCTGGGCAAAAAGAATCTTCCCACTGGTGAGCGTGCTGTAATTTTAGATGCAGGAGTGAATATAAACATTACTGCCTGGTGGTATAAACAACGCGTATTACCTACCAAACCTTTTCCGGGAACATATCAAAACACCGTATTTTATGGTCCTCTGTGTATGAATATTGATGTCCTTCGCAGTGCTATGCCTTTTCCTGATCTTTATTATGGCGATACAGTTATTATTTCTCCTGTTGGTGCTTATAATGTAACTCAATGGATGCAATTTATAGAATATCGTCCTAATGTCTGTTTAATAAACGAAACCGGTGAAGTAGATGTTATTCGTTTCCGTGAAGATCTTTCGGACATAACTTCCCGAGAATTTATTCCAGATCATTTACGGAAGATATGAACTGGACACGATTTTTCAGGTCTGTGGGGTCAGTGATTTTAGCTATTCCAGATAGCTATGCCACGGTTTTGTTTTCGGATTCGGTATGTTTAGGTTTAATTTTACTGACTATTACATTATTATCTCCTGTTGTTGGATTATCGGGTTTATTCTCTTTAATTGTAGCAATTTTGGCAGTACGCATTTTAGGATTTGAGCACTGGGAATCAAAGAGTGGAATAACTGCTTTCAATTCCCTTTTAACAGGTATGATGGTTGGGTATTATTATCCAATGCAGATTATCAGCAGTGCCCCTATAAATTATCTTTGTTTTTTGTTGTTAGTTTCTTTGCTCACTCTTTTACTATATCTGTTTAGCAGTTATCTTTTCCATCAATTATTCCGTTTACCTTCTATGAGTTTATCTTTTTCCATAGTAGCTATCTTGCTATGGTATTACTTTGCACGCATAGGATATTTATCCAATTATCCCTTTGATAAAATACTGCTGTTTAGTCCAGCACCTAAGTTACCTGAATTTTGGCGTTTATTCTTTATTTCTTTGGGTTCTATATTTTTCACTCCTGAAGTTTCTGCAGGCATTTTAGTTTCATTAGCTTTACTAATTATTACGCGTATTGGATTTGGTTTGGCACTTTTAGGGTGGACGCTAAATTTCATATTAATGCGTTTGATGGGAGTGCAACCAGGTAGTGGAGTTTTTTATTCAGGTTTTAATGCTATTTTAATTATGTATGCAGTTGCGGGAATATATCTTTTACCAAGTAAAAGCTCTATTTTAATTGGGTTATTGGCAACAGGTATCGGTTTTTTATTTACTGTGCTGTTCAATGTTGTATATTATCATTATAATGCTTTTACGGGTTTATATACTCCTTTGTTAGTTCCGGTTTTTGCTTTTCCATTCAATATAGTTGTTTTGCTGGTAATTTTCAGTTTACGCTTACGGCTGAAAGTAAGTAAACCTATAATGAATGATTATGGTGTTTTCAATCCCGAATTGTCTTTGCAGACCTATCAGGAACGCTATAAAAGGTTCAGTCATTTAGGTATCCCCCAATTTGCCATACCGTTGAATGGTCTGTGGACGATCACACAAGGTAATAATGGTATTTATACTCATAAATTGGATTGGGCTTATGCTTGGGATTTTGAGATGTTGAATAGTGAAAAAAGAAGCTACGATAAAGAAGATAATAATCTGAATGACTATTTTTCGTATGGGAAACCTGTTTTAGCTTCAGCAGCAGGTTATGTAGTTAAAATTTCTGATGGTATTCTTGATAATCCTATTGGCCAGATTAATACTAAAGAAAATTGGGGCAATTATGTCTGCCTTTCTCATAGCTACGGACTCTACTCTTTTTATGCTCATCTTAAACAGAGTAGCATCAGAATTAAAGTTGGGGATTATGTTCAAAAAGGTGATTGTATAGCTCAATTAGGTAATTCAGGACGCTCTTCAGTTCCCCATTTGCATTTTCAAGTTCAATTGGGAATTGAACCTGGCAGCCCTACCCGTCTTTCACATCTTATTAACTACAAACTCGTTAAGGAAGATAAGACCTATGAATTTATCGGTAGTGGCATACCCAAAGAGGGAGATACAATTTCTGCCTTAGTGTCAGAACCACATTTACAGAGCATTTTGGCTTTACAACAGCATAGCGAGCAGCAATTACAAATAAAGTGTGGTAAAAAACAAAGCACTGAATTTTGGAAAGTAAATCTTGATCTTTTAGGCAATTTTACCATAAAATCTACAAAACATACCGAACTGGGCTTTAGCGTTTATGATGGAATATACAATTCTCTTTCTTTAAAAGGGAATCGTAAAAGTGCTCTTGCTGCTTTTGCGGTGATAATTTCTCGTTTGCCTTACATAGAACAACAAGAAATCTATTTAACTGATGAACCGGCTCTTTCGGTTATTATTAGTCCTGCGTTACGGCATATAGTCCTTTTTTTCAGTCCCTTATTTCCTCTTTTTTCAGCTTGTATATATAGTAAAGTAAAGACCAATTCCAAGGTTATTGAAATTGAGAGTGATATCACTTACCGCATTTTAGGCATCCGATACCGAAACAGAACAGGAAAAGTAATCTTAGAAAAATATAAGGGATTAACAGCTTTAGAGCTGATAAAGAAAAATAAGACCTTATTGAAAGCCGAAACATTTTAATTTTATAAGGAGTTATATTATGAAACAATGTATTCTGTCCTGTCTCCTCCTCTTGGTGGCAGGATTTCTTCTGGGTCAGGGTAAAGCATCTATAACCGATTCTTACAATGCCGAGACCGCCAGAAATTACGCTCGTGCTCTTCAAATTATGGAAGACCTGAATACTACCGACCCCAATGACAGCTTTTACAATTTACGCATTGCCTGGTTGCAATATCTACTTGGTCGCTATAATGATTCACTGAAAAATTATCAGAAATCTTATAATATCTTTCCTTCTCTGGATGCCCAAACTGGTATTCTGAACTGTCAATTAGCTTTGGGATTATGGAACGATGCTCATATCCAAGCAGAACAAATTTTAAAAAAATATCCGCAAAATATGTTAGTGCTTGGCAAAGCTGCTTATGCCACCTATATGCTTCAGGACTATCAAGCCACTGCTAATTATTATCAACGCATTATTGATATTTTTCCCTGGGATATGGAATCCAGGGGCTATCTGGTTAATAATCTATACCTTGCTAAGGATATAGAAAATGCGCGTAAACATTATCAGATATTGAAAAAGTATGCACCCGATTCTGCAATGGCAAAGGAATATTCTAATATTTTTAAATAGCGGAATGCGTTATCTTTGGCTGATTCTTCTCCTCATCCCTGGTCTGCTATTTTCAGATGATATTATCCCTTTGCAGTTTAATCTTATTACTACGGCTTATAATAATATGCTTACCGGAAACTATGAAATAGCCGAAAAACAATATCAACAAGCAGCCATTTTATATCCACAAGAAAGTAGTGCTTGGGAAGGTTTACTTTGGGCTATTAATGCACAAGGCAAATTTCGCAAAACCCTAAAGACATTTTCTGAAGCCAAAATTAAACTGCCAGAGCCAGAGAAACTTTATAATTATTATGCCTATGCTCTTTCTATGCAAAACCGTTTTCCCGAAGCCAGGTTTTATTATAAACAGGCATTGGAAAATATGCCTGCTAACCCATTGGCAAATGAAGTTTCGTGTGAAGGTTTAGCTTATGCTTATCTTGCTTTGGATAACTTTCCTGAAGCACAGACATATTTTTCACGGGCAGCTTTCATTAGCCACAGACCTTTACCTGCTTTTAAACCTTCTTTTAATAGCACTGTTTATTATAAAGTTCCGGGGAAAAACAAAACTGCCTATGGTTTAATGCAATCTGCACAATATAAATCTGCTAAGTTAAAGCTTGACTATGAATATTTACAATTGGATAATGCCTATTTCCGAGACCTCTTTAGAGCAGATTTTACTTACCAATTTACTCCTTTGGAAGCAGGAATAAATGGTAGCTATCTTTCCGGAAAAGATGAACGCGTCTATCCTGCCTGGCAATTAGGAGCAGAATTATGTCCAAAATTGTATCCAGGAAAAATTGCTCTGAACCCGGAGCTTTTTGTTTCTCTCAGTCATTACCCGCGTTTTAATGTCCAGCAGATTAGTTTCCAACCCCAAGTTTACTGGCGTGATTTTACTTTTGCCTATGCTTTGCACAGCGTGTTTATGGATAATGAACCATCTTCCACAGATAGTGTTCATTTTGCTCAACAGTTTTCTCTCACCAAATTTTTGCCCCGCAATTTTAAGCTGGGTTTATATTGTGGTTTTGGAAATGATACTTGGATGATAGATAATTCCGGAGTGATTATTGATACCTTCAATCAAAACGGTTCCTATTATGGTATTTCCTTAGGCAAGGAACTTTTCCAGCATTTCTATTTATATGGCTATCATCAAAAGTGGGATAGCGAAAACATTATCTATTTTTCGCTTGCAGGTATTTATTAATGCGTCGTATCCTTTTTGGCTTGTGGTTAATTGTTTTGCTTTCTTCCTGTAACCTACGGGAAAATTTACTTTTACCTCCCGAAATTTCTGCAGCGGATTATCAAACGGGAAACACTATCAAGATCTTTTCCGATTATCTAATTAAAGCCGAAAATGACGATTCCTATTTGTTGCTGCATAAAGAGTCTATAGCTGAAGAATTGATTCACTTGGGTGACGAAATTGTTTTTCGCAAAGTGGAAACATTTTCTCTGCGTGATTCCTTAGGTTTTCAAAATAATTCTGAAGAACAAAGTAATACCTATCAATTTAGTGTTTTACGCTCCGGAACTATAATTAACCTCATTGCTTCTATCAATATGGCAGAAATATACACTGAAGTAAAACCAAGTTCAGACCCTTTTTATCTAATTAGTTTCAATTATTATCTGCAAGCCAGTTCCATTAATCCTACCTATTATAGTAAAAAAAGAGCTCATTTTCCTGTGTCTGCTACCGGAGAATATGCTCTATTTTCTATTCCTGAAGAAGAAAACCCTACCGTGCAACATAACGGTAGAGATAATTTCTATGCTGTTTTAATTAATAAAACTAAAGCTCAGGTAGCTGTTAATTTTCCTGCTGCATACACATCAATGGCTGGAAATATAACTATTAGTTTGAAGGATAACTTACCTGAATACTATAAATTAACTGCCTACTATCCCAATGCTGCTATTTCTTATCCTGTTGTAGATTTACACACGGAAAATCAATTAGCCAACGGTCTTGCTTTCTTAAGGATACTAAATGCAGGTAAAGGTTTTTTTGGCAGACAGTGGATATATCTATCCGAAAATTCTGTTTATAGCTGGTCTGAAAACGATCCTGCTTCAGGAAATTCAAATTGGTGGATAGATTCCAATGGTTTATACAGTTTCTTAAAAGGCAGTGGTAAATATTTTCTGCTTACTCCTCTGGAAAATCAAAATGAAGTAACTGTCCCCTTGGATGGAAGCGTAAATAGCGTTTTTTTACAACAAATCTGGTTTGATTTACATTCAATTTCTTTACCGGAAACCCAAATGAAAGTAAATATCGCTCCTGATATTTCTTCAATAGTAACCGATTACTTCCAAAATAATCCCTATTCTTTCAGTTCAACTGTGCAGGCATTTGTTATCAATTTTTATAAGGGTTCTGAACTTATAACCGCCCTTCCCGAAAATAACTGGATAGAATTTGGCTTTTTCACTAATTTACCTGAAAATTCCCGTAATTTCTTATTTAGCGTTTACCGAGATAAGCTTCAAGATATAATCACCTATAAAAGCTCAGGACCAAGCTATGATGCCAATCATTATAGCCAAGTTAATTCTTATATTTATTCTGGCATAACATCTTCTGCAACATATCTTTATGGCTTTTTACAAACAGCTCCAAAGCAGCTAAAAGTTCCTTATTACAAAAAAAAGCAATACTTGCAAACTGAAAACACCATAATTAGTTGGTGGGATACGCGTAAAATTGACTACGATTATCTTATTCTAAATAGCAAACCTACTATTCCTAATCATCCTTGGCTGAAAGGAGAACCGTTTTATATTAGTTCTGCGAATGCATTGGCTGATTTTTGTTTCTATGTAAATAATGAGAGGCAAAGCTCTTTGCCTGCGGGTTTTTATCTTGCAATGCCCGTTTTAAGTCCACAGGAAAACTATCTTCTATTGTCCACTTTTCCCTATCCGCGCTTAAAAAATTATATCCAGGGAACAGCAAATTGCTCTATCCAAAATGGCTGGTTGAATATCTATCCCGAATTTCCAGGGATAATTATAAATTGCAACATAAACTATACCAATCCGTTACAACTGAGAACTTATTCCACGATGAACTTTTTCTGGAATGATCTCATTTTTTATACTTATGGCAATGCCCCTCAAGCAGCAAACACAATCTTTAGCATATATAAAACTAATGCACTGGCAGATCCTTATAGCATTCTTGCTAACCAATATAACCTCAGTTATACTTCTGCTGATTACACAATTAATTCAGATTCCGAAGATAATTTTTCTCTATTCCAGCCAGTGTTATTTTTCCCGCGCATCACTAAAGGACAGAATCTGCTTTTATACGAAAAACGAGAACCCTATTATCGGTTGTATCCTTATACAGAAAGCGAGACCCTTGATCCTTGGCATTTTTATATAGATAATGGCTTTAATGGCATCGCGTTAGCTAATAGCGGTTCTTATGCTTCATTTGTAGATAACAATCCTCATAATAGCGTAAACTTATCTGTTGATAACTCTACCCAAGATAAAGTTGTTTCTCTCTATCAAGCGCAGTTTGTGCTACCTAAATTTTTTATTAATAAGGGTGTACCTGTTGGTTCAGTTCTCAATATGAGCAAATTGAATAATGTTTCTGGAGTTTCTAACCTCTTGTCTGCTTACCAGGTTAATATTTCAAATTCTACTGGAGTGACAATTAATCCTGATTTTTATAATATTATCGGAGCTACCCAAGAGCCGTATTTATATCTCCCTATTTCTGATGTTACTCTCATAAATTCGGCACATCTTTTTTACCGCAATCAACTGGGAAATGAATCAGAACTAAACAGAGTGGATAGTTTCAGCGAAAATTATGCAAATGAATATATAGTAGTAGGTAACTGCTTTATCTGTACTGTTCCCAATCCGGGGATATTTTATATCACCAGTTTTTGAGGATAGTAATGCTTCTCTCAAATTACGCAGATATAATTTTTGAAACAAGGATTTAAGGATTAGATTTTAGGAACAAGGATTTAAGGATTATAGGATTAAGAGGATTTCTAATTTAAGTTCCAGCGGGACGACAGATATTAACGACGGATTTTAACATGATGAAGAAATACCTGAGAGTTGATGTCTTCATCAACCCACAACAAACATACTATCAAGCTATCATAAAATATAACGGAATTTGCATAATTTGGGTGAGGGTTTATAGTATCTACTAAGGGGGCACTTTGGGCACCAATAGCACGGGGAAAAATAAAGATCGGGAATTGCTACAATGCAGATTAAATCATTTCTTAAAACAAATTTCTTGGGCTTTCCTCCGCAGGTAGAAATCACCATAACAAATATATTTTGCCTCTTGCATAGTCAGAACACATTATTTTCAAATACTGAACGAAGAGTGGAGGAAGAAGAAATTATCCGTAATTAGCTAAGAAAACAGCAGCAAAAAAAAGGAATAGCATACTAAAGCTATCCCTTAGGCATTTTAAAAAAAGTTCTCTGCTTTTTCTGACGGCAACAATAAAATTCCGGCAGGAAAGTAGAGAATATACCCTTTACTTATAATTCGGGATGGTCACTCATCGCCATTTCTTCCATTTCCTGGGCAAATTGGGCTTCAAACATATTGGCTATTTTGGTGAATTCTTCTTCATCTTCAATTTCGGTTAAAAGAATTTCCTCGTCATTATTCGTAAGTTGCAATATTTCATATAGGTTATCGCCTTCTTCTACTAAAGCAAGATAAAGTTTACCTTCATTTTCCACTTTACCGAGGAGGACGAAATTTTTTTTGGTTCCATCCTGGGTTTCCAGGGTTATAACATTATCATCGCATTCGCATTCGCATTCATCATCACAAATATGCTCTTCTTCGGGAATAGGGGTATTGATTTCTTTTTCGGACATTTGAAACTCCTTGTTTATAATGTAGTCACAGTTTTTGCGGGCTGAATTCTGGCAAGGTAAATCTTTGTTTTCACGGGTAGTAAAGGCAAAAAGTATCCCCCTTGAAGTTGCCTTCTGTGAAAGCAGCAGACCTGAAATGTCTATGCAATATCATTACCAGGTAGAATCTTTTATGCTTCTTTAAACCTTCCTTAACGATTTCTTAACGAAGTTAAAGCAAGCACCCATCCAACTCAACTATCAATCACCCTTTATTCATACGGTATAAACCAACAACACCAGAAAGCGAAAAAAAATACTCTCTGGTGACTTTATTCTTTTTCTGCTACCAAATATTTGTTAATCAGTTCCTGTTTTTTTGCGATATGCGGCGGATGAAATTCCCGTATCGTTCCCATATCGCGATACGAGAACGATACGGGAGTCATATCGGAGGATTATGGAGAAAATTTCGGGCTCCGAGGTTATGGAACAGTGGACAATGCAACCAAAAAATTTGGGAAAAAACATACAAGTGAAGGAGAAAAAATAGGCAAAACTTTTCTTATAGCGTTGGGTTACTATTGCATTATTTGGATTTAATATATTCCCACGAACTACGGAACTTTCGGGTAAAGTTTCTATTGCTCTCTCAATTTCTTCTTTAAAAAGGAATTTCTTGTTTCTTACACTTCCAGCAGCTATGTTTTGCCCATAAGTGAAATGAATTATAAGGTAAAGTAGCAAGAAATTTGATTGACGGTTTTAAGCCCTGTATTTTTTGAGAAAAATAAAATAATTTTAACATCCTGGAGGAAAAATGACATATCGTGTGCTCGCTGTTAATCCCGGTTCAACATCAACTAAAATTGCTGTTTATGACGACAGCACTTCCGTTTTTGAAAAAACCTTGCGGCACGATCCCGAAGAATTAAATCAATTCGGTGATCTTTTCAATCAGACCGATTTTCGGAAGGCATTAGTAATGGAAGCGATGGAAGAAAATAATGTCCATCCTCAAACCTTGAATGCTATTGTTGGTAGAGGCGGATTAGTTCGTGCCGTAAGTGGCGGAACCTGGAAAGTAAATGCAGCAATGTTACGAGATTTGAAGGACATAACAATTTGGGGAAGAAGCCATGCTTCAAATTTAGGTGCCTTCATTGCCAAAGCTATTGCCGAGCCGCTTGGCATACCCTATTTTATAGTTGATCCTGTAGCAACTGACGAATTGGAAGATATAGCTCGCTTGGCAGGTATTCCGGAAATTGAACATAAAAGTTTGTTTCATGCTTTGAATATTCGTTATATTTGCCGGCTACTGGCGGAAAAATTATCTATTCCTTTAAACAGGGCTAATTTTATCGGAGTGCACTTGGGAGGTGGAATTTCCGTTGCTGCAATAAAAAACGGCAGAGTAGTAGATGTAAATAACGCTCTTTTAGGGACAGGACCTTTTTCTCCTCAAAGAGCCGGCTCACTTCCCATTGGTGATTTAATTGATATGTGCTATTCAGGAAAATATACGAAAAAAGAACTTACAACCTATCTTTCCAAAGGTGCAGGACTTATGGCTTATTTAGGAACCGATAGCGGAATTGAAGTTGGCAAAAGAGTGGAGGCAGGTGACCCTAAAGCAAAACTTGTTTTAGATGCTATGTGCTACAGAATTTCGCGTGAAATAGGTTCCTGTGCTGCAGTGCTTGCCGGAAAAGTAGAAGGCATATATCTTAGTGGCGGTTTAGTATATAATGATTATATTGTGAATTTCATTACAGAACATACTAAGTTTATTGCTCCGATCTACCTGTATCCCGGAGAAAAAGAAATGGAAGCACTCTGCCAAGGAGGGATAAGAATTTTAAACGGAACTGAAGAAGCCAAGGAATATCCCTATTGAAATATTTCCTGATTACCCTTCTGCTTACAATCGGCATTTATCTTAATGCGGAAAATTGGACTGTCCTTGTTTATATGGCTGCTGATAATAATTTGGCGGAAATGGGCAAATTAGATATTAATACAATGGAAAGCGTTGCCCAACCTGCGAATTTGAACTTAATTGTTCAAGCTGATTTTCCTGAAGGAGCGAAACGCTATAAAATTCAGCAGGATAATTCGGAACAGATAACTTCACCGATTTTAGCCAATTTGGGTAATATTAACAGTGGCGATCCCAATACTTTGAACAGTTTCATAAAATGGGGTTACAACCGCTATCCTACTCAGCGCAAAATGCTTATTATCTGGTCTCATGGAGATAGTTGGTTTAAAGCCAACACGGGCAAATGGATTTGTCCTGATGATAATGCTCAAGACCTGATAAGCGTTGCCGGGGGAGAACTGGTTTTAGCTTTTACCGGTATTCCTCGTTTGGATATTTTGCTTTTTGATGCTTGCAGTATGCAAAGCATTGAAGTAATTAGTGAGGTCTATTCTTATGCCGATTATGTTATCGGCTCGGAAGATTCCGTTCCCCAAAACGGTTTTCCTTATGAGGACATAATCCCTCTTTTTGGAGGTGACTTTACTCAGCTTTTAGCCGAGATTCCGGAACTATATGTTTCTTCCTATCTGCCGGGAGAAGGGATTAACGAAGGATGGAACTATTGGGCTGTTACCTGCTCTGTAATTAAAACGGAATTAGTGCCTCAATTTGTCCAACAAATTAAAAACTTTGCCGTTAATCAAAGAAATATGGCTCCCAAATATTTTCCGGTGCGCAATTCCTGCTATTCTATGAATACAGGACTTGCAGATATTGATATCAGAGATTTTTTGGAAAAGGCAAAAACGGTTTACGATAGCGGTGCTCAAAATTTACTCTCCCTGTGGAATTCAATGGTTATTAGCAGTGCTTTTACCAATCCTGAAGAAATTGGCAATATTGGCACCGCTGCAATTTGGTTTCCCGATAGCAGATTCAATTTTGAAAACGGCTGGAAACAATATCTGAAGCTGGAATTTGCTCACTCCCGTTGGCTCGGTTTTGTAAATGCAGCTCTGGGAGACGATACTTTTCCTCCCGAAAAACCAAAACTACTGTCCCAAAACCTTATTTATAAGACCTTGCAAATTTTCCTGCAGGCAAACCCCGATCCCGATTCCCTATACTATGAAATAACTATAGACGAAGGACAGCATTATCAATATTTACACACCTCTCCAGAAGATGCTGTAATTTTAATTATGCTGCAAATAGACCAGCCCGGAACTTATCAAATAAAAGCTATTGATCAAAGCGGAAACAAAAGCGAACCCTTAATCGGAAATTATGATTATCAGGAACCGCAAATGTCCGTTATGATTAACCCCAATCCTGTTTCCCCTAATTCTGCGGCTGTCTTAAGATGGTGGGCAAATGAAGGTCTGCAAGGGAACATTCAATTGGAAATTTATAACTTGAAAGGACAGAAAGTGCTAAGTAAATGTTTGGGAAAAGTGCTTGCCGGAGAAGGAAATTTCTTGCTTAACTCCGAACCGAAATTTGGCTCTCTGCCTGCCGGAGTGTATTTTTTAAGGTTGCATTTGGGTGATATGAAATTTACCCGTAAATTTACTATCTTATACTAAAATTATGCGCTTGAGAATATTGTGGATAACCTGTGGATAAGTTTTGTGGAAAACCTTCTACAAAATATAACCTCCATAATTTGCAGATAGATATAAAAAGGGACTTATCCACCACCCTTGTGGATAACTTCCTATCTGCTTAAAAAATATGAGAACTTGAGATTAAGGATAATTGATGATAAAAAAAATTGCCTACCCTCAGCTGAGTAATGAACGCCTGCGCTATCTTGCCAAACTGAAACAAAAGAAATATCGCTTGCAGGAAGAACTGGTAATCGTTGAAGGTAAAAGAACATTGGCACAGCTTTTTACTTGGGGAATTAAACCCCGGGAATTATACCTCGTTGAAGGTGAGCCAACTGTCTCCACAGAAATTATTTATACAGTTTCGGAGCAGGGAATGAAACGACTTTGTGATTCTGAACAGCCGCAAAAAATAGCAGGCCTTTTCTCCCTGCCCAAACCCCGGAAAACAGCTTTTCAGAAGGCATTTTATCTGGATGATATTAGCGATCCCGGAAATTTGGGAACAATTTTCAGAATTGCCGCTGCTTTTAATATTGATTGTTTAATCCTATCTCCTGATAGCTGTGAAGTAAGCTCTCCTAAAGTGATTCGTACCTCTTTGGGAGCTGTTTATCAAGTTCCATTTATCTTTTGTAAGGCGGAAAATCTGCAGAAGCTGAAAGCATCTGTCTTTGCTTTAGATATGCAAGGGAAAATTCCTTTGGCTAATTTCACTCCTCCTGCAGAACCATTCATTGTTGCTTTGGGCAATGAAACTAAGGGTCTGTCTGAGGAAGTTTTGCAGATAGCCAAAAAAATAATCTCTATTCCTATGCCGGGGAAAATGGAATCCCTGAATGTATCTGCCTCTGCTGCCGTTTTAGCTTACATCCTTAGTCAGAACTAATTTGATGTAACTACTGAATAGAAATTATAATCTATTTGTTTTTCAGTAATCCTTTTTTAGTAACAAACTCTAAAACATAATCACTATCCTGGCATTTTTCCAGGATGTCATAATTATTTTTCAGAAAGGGTATTTTTTTAAGGGAAATACTTTTCTGATCTAAAATCTCTATGAGGACAGTAGGAACGAAATACAAATCAAAAGTATTATTATTCAGAGCTTTTACACCAATGACCACATCAGCCGTTTTAGAGGATTGGATATAAGTTTTTGCCGATGATTTATACTCTCTATCTACACCACCTCTACTACCGCCGGTAAATGATATTTGCTTAGAAGAAGTTTTAACTTGAGCTCTTATTATCTTTTCTTTACCATCATCAGGAAGAACAATAATAATATCATAAGGTGATAGAGGCAAATCAACCAACGATACATTCTGGAATTTCTTCATTAGTAAACCGACGACGATATGCTCATTTGCAAAGCCCTCAACCGCTGCCTGTTTTCCTTTTTCTTCTTTTATCTCAGGCATTTTCTCGTTTCCTCAAAACAATTATGTAGTCCCGATTGATTCTTTCTTCCCTCGGGACTTTGATAAAATGCTTTATTATTTCTGAAATAAACCATATTTCAATATCAAAACCTACTTGTTCAGCAAGTAGGCAAATATATTTCCATGTCTCAAATAAATATCCTCTGATTCTATTATTACCAACAGCAATAACATATCTCTTTCCTGGTTTTAGCAAACGAAATACTTCGCTCAGATTATCTTTCATATCTACTAAGTATTTATAAGCAATAAAGCTGCGTTTTTTATCCAGTTTATAGATATCCATAAGGATTTGATCTATTTGATTTATGCCAGTGAGGTGCATTTCAGAATAATCTGAAACAGTTACTGTTTCCGTTCCTATATGTTTTCTTTTTAAGGGGGTTAAAGAACCTTTTTCCAAATCCAGCCAGTATAATTCCAATTGATGCGTTCGGGGATAATCCACTGCATTTACATAAGGAGGTGAAGTGATTGCCAAGTCAATAGAATTATTACTTAATTGAATTGACCTTGCTTCCGAATCAGGAAGGATAATACATTGGGAACAGGAAGAACTGATGTTATAAAATTCTTCCATTTTGTAGGAGTTAATTAGCAAGGTCTCAATAAATTTGGAAATTGCCAAGGAAGGATAGATATTCTTTTGTAGTTTTTTTCTTACTACTGTTCTGGTGCAACCGTCGTCTGCATTAGAAACAGTCCTGATGATAGAAGAAAAACAGATAAGGTAAAAATCTAATAAATCCTTATCAAAGGTTAAATCGTAGATTGTCTGCTTTATGTATGCTAATTCATAGATAATATAATCCTCAAACCATGTATCTCTATAGGGGAAAACAGGTATTTCATCTTTCTTGACGAAATTTGGAGAGTAATTTTCCAGCATATTTAAGATGTTTTTATTCGTCTGATATATTATTCGGGGATGGATAGGTGTGGTCTTTACCTTGATCAATAATCGGCAGAAATCTTCAACATCTACAGCATAAGTGTTTCTACCCTGTAATATTGCTTCCAGATTAGTTGTCCCACTTCCAGCAAAAGGATCAAGAACTGTTTCTCCTGCTATTGAATACTTTTGAATTAACCAACGAGGTAATTCCGGAAAGAACTTAGCAGGATATTTGTGGATACCATGCAGATACTTGGATTGATCAGAACTGATGAAAAGAAAACTGTCACTTGTATTTACAGGTAAAGAAACAGGTATATTGCCAGCTACTTTTATAATGCATTCTCCAAATTCATTTTGAATTGGTTCTATAGAAGATGTTTCAATAGCGGTTAGCTGAGAATAGTTATGTTTATTGCTATAATACTTTATTTTTTTTTGGACATTTTCTTTTAAGCTATCAAGGTCTATCGCTTTATATGCTACCATTCTTAACTCCTAAATACATTTCTAATTTATCAAAGAAATCTGTCAAGAAAAACGAATTCTTTTTTATTTGGATGTATTACTGCCAAGTTTCCATTGGCTATACACAACCAAGGATTAAATTTACTACCTTGATGTAGCTTAAAAATGTATGATTAAGAAGGAATCTGGAACCTTTATCGGTGATAATATCGGTGAAAAAAAATAATTTGCCCTTGACAAATTTATAATTATATTTCCAAGTGTAATTGTGTTATAAAAGGAGTGTGATTATGGAAAATTTCCTTGCTGAAAGGATACTATGTTTACCCGAAGGATATTCTTCAGAGCTGTTCTGCAAAATAAAAATACCATTGAAGAGAAGCGTCATCTATTACTATGAAACCTGGCTTGGTGTTTCAAAAATGGCGCAAGGTTCACATTTCTATCAACTACATTATAAATATAAGACCCGGACAGGTGTCTTAATATAAGGAGAAACAAAAATGAAACAACTTCCAAAACTTCTCGCAGTAGTGCTGTTACTGGCAATCATCAGTTCCTGCACAATGAATTTACCTGTTTGCGCTACTTCAAACCCAACAGGGGAAAAGCAAGGTGTTTATACCCAAGTAAGTATTTTGGGTTTTCTTCCTGTTGCGAATAAAAATGGGGCTATAGCCAAAGCAGCGGAAAATGGTGGTATAACCAATATTTCTACCGTGGATTATAACGCTACCTGGCTTCTCTTTCTGACAAAGTATGACACCATTGTAACAGGAAATTGATACTGTAGTGTTGTTTCCAGAGAACAGGTCTCTTTTATTTTGTTTCTGTTTTCAGTTAGGATGATAATTTCAGGAAAGGGAACAGAACATTGAGCTGTAGGAAATGAATTAGGAACGGTAACTTTGTAGTTGCCTGAAGGATGTTTAAAAGTAAGAAAAGCTTAGCGATATTCAAATAAGACAACGGGACTTTGATATATAAGCTACGCCGGCAAAAAGATATTTTTTGTTGGAAGAGGGGTTTACGCGTATTTTCTTAATAGTTTCAGAGATAGGGAAACTATAGAAGAGCAGGAAATCCGTCTTTTACTGCCTGGGTAAGATTATTCCTTATATAAAGTAAAGCGTTTTATAATTCCTGAGCAGGCAAGTATTCAGGTAAGTTCAGGAAATATAATTACATATTTATCGGGGTCTCTAAATAAATTATCCTCTTTCTATAATAGTTTTCCTCAGCTATGATGGAAGTTACGAAAGGGATGAGGTAAATGAAGAATTGACAAAAAAAGGGAGATGCAGGATTTGGTAATAGAAATATTTTTCCCCAGGGAGGATAACTAATGCTGAATATTGTAAATCAAAAAACGGGCTGGATAGAAGTTATTTGTGGAAGTATGTTCAGTGGTAAAACAGAAGAATTGATTCGGAGAATTAGGCGTGCGGAATATGCCAAACAAAAGGTTTTAGTTTTTAAACCGGTGATAGATAATCGTTACGATGCTAATAATATTGTATCTCATTCCCAAATGCAGGCACCTTCCATTCCTATTACTACTCCCGGAGAAATATACAGTTATCTGGATGGGGAAGTGAAAATTATTGCTATAGACGAAGCGCAGTTTTTTGATTCCTCCATAGTGGGTATCAGTAATGATTTGGCAGACCAGGGTTACCGAGTTATCATAGCGGGTTTGGATCAGGATTATAAAGGTGAGCCCTTTGGCAGTATGCCTCAGCTGATGGCGATTGCGGAATATGTTACCAAGAATTTGGCGATTTGTATGGTCTGCGGTAATCCTGCCAATAGAACTCAACGCACGGTGCATAAAGATGAACAAATTTTAGTCGGCTCTACGGAAGCTTATGAAGCAAGATGCAGAAATTGCCATGAGGTTTTAGATTGATATATCCTACCAGTTTCACGGGTTCCATATTATTCTTTGCTGTGCGGCTAATTCAGATTTACAATATTCTGATTATTGCAAGGGTCTTGGCTTCCTGGGTAATTCGGAATCCTTATAACAGGTTATATCATTTTTTACTAACTATCACTGAACCGGTGTTAGGTCCTTTGCGTCGTATTTTACCCCCAATGATGGGGTTGGATTTTTCCCCGATTATAGCTTTTTTTCTACTTGATTTATTATCTCGTCTTTTAATTTCGTTAATATAAGGTGGAGGAATTAATGGCACTTTTCCCTTTGGACATAAAACATCAGGAGTTTTCAACTGTAATGTTCGGTTACAGCAAAAAAGAAGTGCGTGCTTTTTTAGACCAGGTTGCTTCCGAGGTTGAGGCATTTCAGAAACAGCTGGAAAAGGAAATAGCCCGTCAGGAACAAAAACAGACCGAAGTGAAACAAGAAGCAATGCAAGCCGGAAATGCAGTAGAAGAATTAAAAAGGCGGGAAGAACTTATCAGCCGCACTCTTGTTTTTGCTGAAAAAACGAAGGCAGATATAATTGCCAACGCTCGCAAAGAAGCTGAAAACATTATTAAAGAGGCAGACCTGAAAGCAAAAAGAGCTATCCAGGAAGCGAAGCAATACTTAAGTGTTTTGGAACACCAATATTTGCAGCTTAAGGAACAAAAACGCCAGTTCCTGATCCAGTTTAAGGTGGAACTGCAAAGTTTTCAGGATAGGATTAATAAAGACCCGCTTTTAAGCAAAGACAGCGAATTAAGGTTGGATAGCGAATTCCATCAGATAAAAGAAGAAATCATTCCTCCCGCGGATAATACAGAAACCCGAAATACAAAGGGCTAACAGATGAATAGTTATATAGAAACAGCTGTCTGGTTGAAAAGCAAACTTCCCCGCAAGCCACAAATTGCAATTATTCTGGGAACGGGATTAAACAATATGGCAGAATCATTTCCGTTGCTGTATTCTATACCCTATAACCAGATTCCGGGTTTTGTTAAAAGCACTGCTCCCACTCATAAAGGAAACTTGCTATTATGTGAAGTTGGGGGAATTCCGGTTCTTTTTTTGCAGGGGCGTTTTCATTATTATGAGGGTTATGCAATGGCGGAAGTTGTTTTTCCGGTAAGGGTTTTAGCGTCTTTGGGAATAAAAGTTTTACTGGTTACCAATGCTTCCGGTAGTTTACGAAAGGACTATTCGCCGGGAACAATTGTGCAGCTGCAGGATCATATTAACTTTATGGGCACTAATCCCTTAATAGGTATAAATGATGATATCGGGGAAAGGTTTCCTTCGTTAAATCAACCCTACGATCCTGAATTATGTTCAATGGCAGATAAAGTGGCTTTAGAACTGGAAATTGAAACAGCTAAAGGGGTCTATATAGCGGTAACGGGACCTTCTATGGAAACGAAAGCTGAATGTTCTACTTTTGCTTTATGGGGAGCGGATATTGTAGGGATGTCCACAGTGCCGGAAGTTATTACTGCCATTCATTGCGGGTTAAGAGTTCTTGCCTATTCAATAGTTACGAACTACAGTAATCTTTTTCATAATTTAGCTCATAGTCAGGAAGAGATTCAAGCGGTAGCATCCGTAGCCGGGGAAAAACTACAAAAGATAATAGCAGAACTGATTCCACGCCTGGCAAGGACTTTTTCATTGACACCATAATTGGTATTATAATGTTTGAATAAGTTTATTTTTTAAAAGCGTAACTCCGAAGGAGAACAAAATGGCAACAAAGAAGTTAGCGCCTGAAAAACTGAAATATTACGAGGAAGTAATCAGGTCTGAATTACGGGAAAGCATTGCTTATATTGAAAGTATCAACAAAGAGCAAAGCTTGGGTGCCCGGGAAAGCAGTGGCGATTTATCCAGCTATGCATATCATCAAGCAGATCAGGGTTCGGATACAAACCTTATGGAACAAACGGTTATGATGTTGGAAGGCGAACGAGAAAAAATCCGTCATCTCAATGAAGCATTACGAAGAATTGAAGATGGAACTTACGGTATTTGTGAATTTTGCGGTGAATTTATTCAGGAATCCCGTTTGGAAGTTATTCCTTATGCTACTTGTTGTGTTGCCTGCAAAGAAAAAAATGAAGATAAAAAAAGGCGGCAACGACGGTGAAATCATCTGGCACTAAATTCAGGACGGCTCCGGCATATTTTATTATGCTGCTGGTTTTAGTTTTAGACCAGTTAACCAAAACCTTGGTGCGGGTGAATATGGAAATGCAGGAATGCATTCCTCTTTGGCAAAATTTATTCGGTGATACTTTTATTTTAATTAGAGTGCAAAATACCGGTGCTGCTTTTTCTTTTGGTATTGGCAGCGATTTGGTTAATCGGATATTTTTCATTGGAGTTACATTGCTGGTAGTAGCCATCATTATCTTTTTATTATATTATGCGCAGCACAAGATTCAGGTTTTCGCTTATGGTTTGATCTTAGGTGGAGCGTTTGGCAATTTGATAGATCGGGTTATATTTGGGCCTGTAACGGATTTCTTTTCTATGGATTTTCCCGATTTTATAATGGAAAGGTTTCCCGTGTTTAACATAGCTGACAGTTCAATTTTTATCGGAGTGGTTTTGCTGATCATTGATATGATTTTTATTAAAGATAAGCAAAATACGGCTCTTGATACAGAAAAAAATATAGAAATCAGTGAGACAAATAAGGAGCTATAAATGAAGAATTATCTTCTCACTTTTTTGGCAATTTTCCTGGTAGCAGGAATATCTGCACAGACAGTTCTAACCTGTCACGACATTCAATATACTACCGATCTAACAGGTAATTCACCTTACTATTCTCAAACAGTAACTGTTCAGGGTATAGTTACTTACATCATTCCCAATTCTGCTTTTTATATTGCAGACCCGGCAGGAGGTGAATGGAGCGGACTTTATGTTTTTCATAGAAACACCAGCAATGCTGTCAGCATAGGAGATCTGGTAAAGCTTACCGGAACGGTTGATGAATATTATAACTTAACCGAATTTACCAATGTAAGCGCTTACGAAATTATTTCCCAGGGAAATGCTTTGCCGCCTTTTTTGGAAATACCTACTTCCGCTATGCCTTCCGGAACGAATCATCCGGAAAATGAAAAGTATGAAGGTGTGCTGGTCAGATTTCAGGATGTAACAATTAAATCCGTTCCGGATGGTTATGGTCAGTTTCTGATAACTGATAGCAGTAATGTTTGGGCAATGGTAGATAATGGATTATATGCTATTCCGGCAAGTTCTATAGTAGTAGGTGAGCATTGGTATATTATTCAAGGAATTGTAGATTTTCATAGCAGTGCTGGTTTTAAAGTAAATCCCCGTAATGCCAATGATATGATTAAGCAGGATACCATAGAGAATTCCATAATAAAAATCGTTAAAACCGATCCTACAACTGATCCAGCTCTGAATACCGATATCTCTATGAGTTTACTTAGCACCAAAATTAAATCCGAATGGGGAGTGATGAGTTATTCTGTTACTTTCAAAGTTAATCCCGCGGTGCTTATTTTTTCGGGATTGGATATTGATAGCACTTTAACTCATGAAATGCCTGATTTTCATATCAGTGCCGGTGGAGATACTATTAGTTGGACTTATGTTTCTCAGGATGGAATAATATCTCCAACCAATGATGCCCTGTTAATTAAAATTCTGGTGAGACCTTTAGCTTATGGAGAACACACCATTGACATTATCTCTTTCAAATATAATGATACGGAAGTTAATAACCTGATTGACGGTTCGGTTATCAGCAAGATTCAGAAAAAAATTGCCTACCTGAATATTGGCAAACAGGGAGATAAGAAAAATATCTTTAATCCGGAGAGGGGAGAGGAAATTATAATCAGCTACGGAACCAAAACCGGCTATCTTTCCAAGGCAGTAGTAAGAATTTATGATGCACAAGGTCGGTTAGTTTACACTCCTGTGCATAAAAATATAACTTCTGCCACGGGAATTGAAGAATATAAATGGAATGGACGGGACTCTAATATGAAATTATTGCCTCCTGGTTTATATTACTGTCATCTGGAGGTTACCGATCGCAGTAACAGCGATAAAGATAATACCGTTCAACCCATTGTTATTAAAAGCGCTTTGAAGTGAGGTTTATAATGAAAAAGTTACTGTTTATCTGTCTGATACTAATCCCATCCGCATTACTTTTAGCTGTGTTTGATGATTATCAACCATCTGCCATAGCCAGAGGTATGGGGGGTGCTTATACTTCCGTAGCCAAAGATGTAAATGCAATATTTTACAATCCTGCCGGGCTTACCAATACTTCTTTCAGTGCCAAACTTGGTTTTTCGCAGCTTTACAATCAGGATTTCAGTGAATTGAAAACTGTGGCTGTGGGCTACAATTTACCTAAAAATTTGGGGACTATAGCATTGGGAACAAGAGTGATGGATGTAGATTTTGAAGATGTTAATCTGATGAGTGAGCAGGTTTATAGCTTAGCGCACGGTTTCTATTTATTGCAGGATATTCATTCCCAAATTTCTTTCGGTTATACCGGCAATTTTTATCGCTTAAGTATGGATGGCGAAGATGACGATACTGCTTTGGGTATTGATTTGGGTGCCTTGGCAGTTTTACACAACAGAACTAATCTTGCTTTTGCCGTTACCAATATCAATAAAGCCAAAATGGGGGATGAAAATCAAATAGACCTGCCCAGTAAAATGGCTTTGGGAATCTCCTATATTCCGTATGATAAAGTAACTACTTCCATAGAAGTGAAAAAGGACTTTGCCAAAGAAACTGAATTTATGGGGGGAGTGGAAGCACATTTATTGGAACCCTTGGCGATTCGTTTCGGCGTTCATCAAAATCCTGCTACCTATAGTGCCGGCTTAAGTATCTATATCCAGGATTTGGAAATGGATTATTCCTTTACCTATCATAGTGTTCTACCGGCAACACACTATTTTTCTTTGGGTTATAATTTCAATTGAGGGTTAGTATGAAAGCAAAAAAGTTTATTCCAACCGTTATTCCTATCGTCTTTGAATTGCTCCATGTCTTTAAGCGAAATTCCAAACACGACCAGGATATCAGAAAAAAAGATCGGACTGCAGAAAAAATTGGTTCCCTGGAGCATTTAATGGTTCGTCTGGAAAAGAAAGTGCAGCAAAACAGGGATTATTACCAAAAGAGCATCAAGGGAGTAAGAATCTGGCTGGCAATCAATTCCGCATTACTTATAGCTATTCTGGTAAAACTATTTATCGGATGAAGGAAAATCATTAGGACAGCAGGGCAAAACTTGCAGATTGAAAATAACTGAGAGGGTTATCAGGATTAAGATAACTTAGTTTTAAGAGAAGAGTAACTAATTGACCCGCTTTTACTAGGAAACCAGATATAATATAGTTCTCCTATAGATAATGCATAAATATTTTCCTGCCTTAGGGTAGATTCCAGCCATAAAAGTAGTTCGAAGCTGTCTAAACTATGGAACTACCTCCAAAAAAAGGATACAATGTTAGCTGAGAAAAGGAATTGGTGAAAAATGACTTTTCTTTATCTGTTATTTCTCTGTTGTCCGTTCTAATTTAAGTGTCCAAAATTAAAAATTTATTCTATTTTGCAATAACTTAGCTTGGAATTTGCGAAACTTTTACCCCTTTCTGTAGCGAGCATTATTCCCTGCCAAGTTGAATCTTTTAGGCAGCATTAGCATTTCTTTAACGACTCCTTAACGAAGTTAAAGCATCGTTAAAGCATCGTTTAAGAGTCGTTTAAAAGCTGACCAGGCAACAAGTAGTTACCTAAAGCCCGTAAAGTAATTTTATCCAGCAAGATAATATCAGGAGCAATGCTTCTTTTTGTAATTTCATTCAGCAATGCTGCAAGAAATGATTGACAGAATAGGGCATAAAAATATTTGGTGTTTTATGTGCGCCCTTAGCTCAATTGGATAGAGCATCTGACTACGGATCAGAAGGTTGGGGGTTCGACTCCCTTAGGGCGTGCCATTTTTTTCTTGCCAGCACTTGCTGGCTTTTTTTTGTGGAATAATTATGGCTATGAGACGGAGAATAAAGAACAGATGGAATAATATTATCCTGATTTTCAGGATGATGTTGCGTTACTGGCATTATATGCTTGCCGGTTTTATATGTATGTTGCTTTTTGCTCTATTTAACGGGGTAAGCGTAACTTTAGTAATTCCCCTGTTTGATTATGTATTTAAGCCGAATAAAGTAAATCTGTTATACACTGATTTCAGCAGTTTCCTGGTGGCTTTAGGGGAGATGCTGAAACAGCATATTAGCTCTTCCGGTGGTTTTTTCCCGGCAATTCAAAATTACGGTGCCTTATGGGAAGATGCCAAAGTGCTGATGTTGCAAACGGATTCGCTATCTATACTATATTTATTGTGTATAGCTATTTTTGCAGTTATTCTCTTGAAAAATGTCTTTTTCCTTGTCCATAAGATCTTATTCAATTCTTTACGGGGCAGAACTATTCGCGATATACGCAATTATATGTTTTCCCGCTATTTAAATCAGTCCCTATCATTTTTTAATCATCATCGTGTTGGCGATGCTATCGTTCGGATGGTTGGTGATGTAGAAATCGTTAGTGAACAGCTAATCAATTCCTTTGTGAATGTAATTCGGGAAGTGATAACGGTGATTGTTTTTGCCCGCATTGCATATTTATTAAATCCTGTTTTACTATTATACAGCATTGTTATTTTGCCGGTGTTTTCGTTAGCGATAGGTCTTTTAGGCAAAAAAATAAAGAAATATTCCAAACGCATTCAGGAACAGCTCTCCAATCTTTTTTCCAATGTGGAGGAAGTGCTTAACAGTATGAAAATTGTGCAGGCATTTCGGCGCGAGAAATATGAACGAAAGAATTTTGAAACTATTAATCAGAAACATTATCGGATGTGGTTTAAGGCACAATATTACGGAACACTGAATACTCCTATATCGGAATTGAATACTGCAATTACCGGAATAATAGTAATCGTCATTGGTGGTAATATGATCCTTACTCCGGGCAGCGGTTTTTCCTTAGGTGATTTTACCGCTTTCCTTTTTGCTTTGTTCTCTATGCTGCATCCGCTAAAAGTGATTACTCAGGTCTATACTGATATCCGTAAAGCTCTGGTTTCACTGGATAGAATTGGTTTGGTTATGAACCAGGAATCCCGCATTCAAGATAAACCCGATGCTATAGCTAAAGAAACATTTGATAGCGAAATAACCTTTGAAAATGTAACTTTCGGCTATAGAGAAAATAAACCGGTGCTCAAGAATTTTAATTTAACTATACCTAAAAGAAGTAAAGTTGCCTTTGTCGGCTCCAGCGGAAGTGGAAAAACAACAATCGCTAATTTGATGATTCGCCTGTATGATGTTTCTGCCGGTGCTATAAAAATTGACGGGATAGATATTAGAGATATTAAATTGGATAACTTACGCAAATTCTTCGGTATCGTAACTCAAGAATCCATTCTCTTCTCCAAATCCATCAAAGAAAATATTGCCTACGGCAGCCAGGAAGAAATTAGCGATGAACAAATCATCCAAGCTGCCCAAATTGCCAATGCGGATGAATTTATCAATGAACTACCCAATAAGTATAACGAAGTCCTTGGCAGTAAAGGTTCGGATTTATCAGGAGGACAAAAACAACGACTTTGCATTGCACGAGCTATTGCCGGAGACCCTCCAATTTTAATTTTTGACGAGGCAACTTCTGCTCTGGATACGGAATCGGAACAAAAAGTGCAGCAGGCAATTGATAAGGCAACCCAAAACAGAACTGTTATCTTGATCGCTCATCGGCTTTCTACAATTTTAAAAGCAGATAAGATAGTAGTTTTGGAAAAAGGGAAAATTGTGGGTATGGGAACACACCAGGAATTGATTCAAAACTGTCCCCGCTATCAACATCTTTATAATCTGCAGCAGGGTAAATAAGTTAACAGTGCATAGCAGAGAGGAAAAAACAATGAAAATTAGCGGCTTTTCCTTTGTGCGCAACGGGATAAAATTATACTATCCGGTAATTGAGTCCATATTAAGCATTTTGCCAATTTGCGATGAATTTATAATCGCAATAGGGAAAGGTGATTCTGACGATGAAACAAGGGAACGCATTTTGGCATTAAATGAACCAAAGATTAAAATTATTGATACAGAATGGGACCCCAAATTGTGCCAAAGGGGAGTTATTAATGCCTGGCAAACTGATATTGCTAAAAATGAATGCCAAGGCGACTGGCTTTTTTATCTGCAGGCAGATGAAGTTGTGCATGAAAAATATTTACCCGTAATTAAGAAACGCTGTGAAGAACTGCTAAACGATAAAGATGTAGAAGGTTTGCTCTTTGCCTATAAGCATTTCTGGGGTGATTATTATCACTATCAAAACGGGCATGGCTGGTATCCTTTTGAAATCAGAATTATCAGAAATGACCCTCATATCCATTCTTATCAGAGTGCTCAATCCTTTCGCTATTTTGAATATTATGATAATCCGCGTCAGGAAAAAGGAACCAGAAAATTGAAAGTTGCCAAAGTAGATGCGGAGATTTATCATTACGGTTGGGTGCGTCCTCCCCATTTAATGCAAAATAAACGCCGAGCTTTAGATTCTGTGCATTGGGGGAAAGAAAAGGCAGATGCCTATTATAACAAAGCTCCACAATATTTTGATTATGGACCTTTGACCCGATTAGCTGTTTTCAAAGGTTCTCATCCGCAAGTTATGCAGAATAAAGTTTCGTGTTTTAACTGGCAGGATAAATTGCAACTGACAGGCAAACCCAATCCTTATCGGGAACCGCATAAACATGAGACCTTTAAAGCCCGCTTTTTAACTTTTATAGAAAAACACTTTAATGGTGGCAAACAAATCGGGACTTTTAAAAATTATATCTTATTGAAACGATGAGCATAAGCTTAATCATTCCTGTGTTTAATAATCTGAATTTATTGGAAAAATGCCTGTTTTCCGTTTACCGACAAAGTGTTCTACCAGATGAAATAATCCTTTCCGATGACGGCTCCGAAGAAGATATCGTTAGCTTTTTTAACGCTCAAAAAAAGAAAACCGCAATTCCGCTTATTTTAGTGAGACAGGAACATCTCCAATTTCGGGCTGCCAGAGTAAGAAACAACGGTGTTTCTGTTAGCAAAGGAGATGTTTTGGTTTTCCTGGATCAGGATATTGTAGTTCTGCCAGATTATTTAAAATGGATAAAGGCAAAACTCACTCCGGGAAGATTTCTAAGCGGTTATCCTGTGCGTTTGAATAAAGAACAAAGCGATAAATTAACTTTGGAAATTATAGAACAGAATAACTGGGAGGCAATTTTAACTGCCGAACAAAAGAGAAAAATACAAAAACAGTATAAAAAGGACTTTCTATCCTATATACTATTTCGTTATCTACATCTTGGTGGGCACGGGGCAAAATTGCGAGGAGGTGTATCTGCTATCTTTAAAAGTGATTTTGAATTAGTTAACGGATATGATGAAAACTATATTGATTGGGGAAATGAAGATGATGATTTGGGCAGACGCTTACAAGCATTAGGCAGAACCGGTTTTAATTTTGTATCTAAGCAAAACCCTCTTCACTTATATCATACACTTTATCACGATAAGGGTGAGAGGAAAAATGCCAATTATAGTGAACACTGCAAAAACAAAATTTCACATAGAAATTATAGATGCCAAAAGGGTCTTAATTCTGAACGCAATGATTTGGAGATATTAAAATGAATAACTTAGAGCGAGTATTAGGTTATCCTTTTTATTACACAGGGGTTTTAGCCGATAAGATTTTGCATTGGAATAATCCCGGTTCTCTTTTTTTCTTCTTTCCTCATTTTCATACTGGAGGTGCAGAACAGGTTCATCTTGACATTTTGCGTATTTTTGCAGACCAAAAACCTTTTATTATAATTACTATGAATTCTCGTAATAAAGCCCATTATCAGGCAATGCAAGATACCGGAAGATTGATTGAAATATATAAATACTTAAATAACGCAAACCGCTTTATAGTTAAGAATTTCTTCTATGGTTTTCTGGCTTCAATGATAAACAGGCATCCAAAAGCAGTAGTGCTTTCTGCTAACAGCACTATTTTCTATGAACTATGCTATTATTTGAAAGAGAGTTATATTATTGATATTCTGCATGGACTTTTTGGAATAAATAACGAACACTGGATTCAAGCAACTCCCAAAATCAATAAAAGAATAGTTGTCTCTCAAGCAGTTTACAATGCAGTTAAAAACATCTATATAAACAATGGCTTTGCAGATAAATATGTTGAGCGTTTGAAAGTAATTCACAATGCTGTCCCTTTGTGTAATTTTAACATTACTAAGGATTGGAATGCTCCTCTGAAAATTGTCTTTATTGCACGCAATTCAAAAGAGAAGCGATTCCATTTATATCAACAAATTGCTGTAAAAGTTATTTACGAGCTTCCGGGGACAAAATTTTATTGTATAGGAAATTACGCTAAAACCGAACCGGTAGTGAATTTGGGCGAGATTTGTGACAGGCAAAAGTTATATCAAACCATAAAGAGCTTTCATATTCTAATTCTATGTTCCAGTTCCGAGGGTTTTGGTTTGGTAATTTCTGAAGGGATGACTTGTGGCCTGGTTCCGCTGGCTACTGATGTAGGAGGAGTGAGAGAGACATTTCAAGATGGCATTAGCGGTTTTTTAATTAAAGCTGAAAATGAAGAAGACATAATAGAGGAGTTTATTACTGATATAAAGAAACTTGATGCTAACAGAGAATTGTTAAAACTAATGAGTAATTCAGCCAGGGATTATGTGCAAGAGCACATAAACTATGAGCGTTTTGCAGTTGAATACACCAAAGTGATAGAAGAGGGAAAAAATCGGTAATGGAGCATCTTTCTGCGGTTTTAATTGTAAAAAACGAGGAACAGAATATTGCCCGTTGCTTAAAATCTATTTCCCGGGTGGAGGAAATAGTTGTGTTGGATACCGGTTCCACCGATGAAACAGTGAATATTTGTAAGAATTTTGGTGCTAAGGTTTATTATTTGGATAAATGGGAGGGCTTTGGAAAAGCCAAACAGCAAGCAGTTGTTCTTGCTACTTTTGATTGGATTTTATCTATTGATGCTGATGAAGAACTTTGCCCTGAACTCCAAAAAGAGCTGCAGGAACTTAAAAAAAGGGAGTTTGATAACTCTGCCTGGCGCTTAAAAAGAAGATCATATTATTTAGGCAAGCCCATCCATTATTGCGGTTGGCAAAATGATGCTCCCTTACGGATATTTAACCGCAAACTGGGTAAGTTTAGCGAAAAGCTTGTTCACGAAGGAGTTCAGACCTCTCAGAAAGTTAAAACCTGCAAACATTATCTATATCATTATACCAGTCCAACAGTGGCAGTGCATTTTGCTAAAATGCGTTTGTATGGAGAATTAAGTGCCCAACAGCTTTATGCTCAAGGCAAAAGAGCTAACGAATTGATAGCATTTGTTAGAGGCAGCTATAAGTTTATCAAAATGTATCTCTTCCAGCTTGGCTTTCTGGATGGTGCTAAGGGCTTCTTGCTGTGTAAAAATTCCGCTTGGGGTGTTTGGAACCGCTATCATCTTTTGGGGAAAATGAAAAAATGAAGGTTCTTCATATTGATGCGGAAAAATATTGGAGAGGTGGTCAACAGCAGGCAGTTTACCTTTATGAAGGTATGCTGAAAAGAGGTTATGAATGTGGTTTTGTCTGCTGTCCCGGTTCTCAGTTACAGCGGTATTTTGAAACCAACCGGCTAAATTATCATTGTCTTACCTTTAGAAGCGAATCAGATATTATTTCAGCTTTCCAGTTAGCCCTTCTTTGCCGTCGTTATTCTTATAATATTTTACAGCTGCATAGCAGTCATTCTCTCAGTTGGGGTCTTTTAGCAAAATTATTTTACCCGAGCTTAAAACTCGTAGCAACCAGAAGAGTTGATTTTCCGATAGGGAAAAATCCCTTGTCCGCTTTTAAATACAAAACCAAAGCAGTAAATAAAATAGTTGCCGTTTCTGATAATATTCGCAGGGTTCTAATTACTTGCGGTGTTGCTGCAGAAAAGATTACAGTTATTCATAGCGGTATAGATTTGGCTAAGTTTGACAGAGCTCAAGTTCCGGAAAACTTTTATAAAACCTGGAATATCCCTGAAGAGAGTATTATAGTAGGAACCGTAGCTGCTTTTGCAGGTCACAAGGACTACCCCAATTTTCTGAAAGCTGCCTCTCTGGCAGTGCAAGAAAAGCAGGAGCTGTTTTTTATGGCAGTAGGAGGGGGAAATTTACTTCCGGAAATGCAAAAAATGGCTGAGGAATTAGGTTTGCAGGGTCACATTGCCTTCACCGGTTTTCAAAAAGGAATAGGGCAGTTTTTGCAAGCGTTTGATATCTTTGTTTTGGCTTCCTGTCTGGAAGGGCTTGGAACTTCTGTTTTAGAAGCAATGAGTGTTGGACTTCCCGTAATCGGGACAAGAGCAGGAGGCATCATAGAAATGATTAATTCAGGAGAAAACGGTTTACTTGTTCCTGCGCAAAATCCTTGGGAGCTATCTAAAGCTATTTTAACTTTGGCACAAAACCCTTTGCTGAGAGAAGAATATGGGAATAATGCCTTGAACAGTGTGCAGAAATTCAGCAAAGAACAGATGATTGATAAATACCTGGAACTATATACTTCATTATGAAAGAACCACAAAACATATTGATTGTGCAGACAGCTTTTATAGGAGATGTGATATTAATTACACCTTTAATAAGAGCTACGGCGGAATTGTATCCACAGGCAAAAATAGATGTGATGGTTGTTTCTGAGGCAGCCATTCTTTTAAAAAACAATCATTTTGTGCAGGAAGTAATTGTAGATGAAAAGCGTAAAAATGTTTTGCTCTCTACCTTGCAACTAATCAAGCAAATTAAAAGTAAGCATTATGACCTGGTTATTTCTCCTCATAGTTCTTTTCGCACGCATTTAATATTATATTTAAGTAAAATTCCGGAACGCATCGGTTTTAACCGGGGCTCTGCTAAATGGATGTTGACAAAAAGAATAGAGCATCCCGTAGGACCTCATAAAATAGTTAAAAACTTAGGTCTATTAAAGCCCTTAACTGATAGGGAATTTGATTTGCAAACAGAGCTTTTCCCATCGGATAAAGATAAACAGAAAGCAGAGGAATTGCTAAAAGCATTGTCCGGAAAGACATTAATTGCTATTGCTCCTGGCTCTATCTGGCAAACCAAATGCTGGCAACTGAAGTCCTATATAGCACTCTGCCGTAAACTTTTAGATAGTGGCTATGGAATTATCTTAATTGGCGGGGAAAGCGATAAATTTCTATGTGAGGAAATTGAAAATTCCATCCCCAAAGATAATGCTAAGCTAATTAATCTTGCAGGAGTTACTAATTTACTGGAAAGTGCGGCTGTGATAAAAAAGTGCTCTTTAATGATTTGTAATGATAGTGGTGCGATGCATATTGCCAATGCAATGCAGACCAGGGTTTTTGCCTTTTTCGGTCCCACGGTTCAGCGTTTTGGCTATTATCCTTACAGGCAGGGCGACAGGGTTTTTGAAGTTGACCTTGATTGTAGGCCTTGTGGCAGTCACGGCAGTAAAAAATGCCCGCAAAAACATCATAACTGTATGCAAAAGATAGAGGTAGAGCCGGTTTTTGCAGCAGTAACAGCTATTTTGAAATAGGAGGTTACAATGGCTTTTATAGATGCGCATTGTCATTTGGCGAATTTAGCGGAATTTATGCCTGTGTTGCCTTTAATGGAAGAAGCGGAAAAACAGGGAATTCACTTTTGGCTTTCTTCTGTGCTGGCTAAAGCAGAAATTGCCTGGCATCAAACAAACCCCGATAAACGCATTGCTTACAGTGCCGGAATTCATCCTAACTATGATGAATGCGATTTGGAGCTGATGGATATTGAAGAACTTTGTGCCAGGAAAAAGATTTGGGCAATCGGAGAAATTGGACTGGATAGAAATAATCCTGATTTTGCAGGGCAACTAAAGACATTTATTACTCAGCTGGAACTTGCCAAACAATACAATCTGCCGGTTGTTTTACATCTTGTAGGGCATACCAGCGAAGCATATAACATCCTGAAACAATATAAGCTACAATATCTTGTGCACGGTTATGCAGGTTCCTTAGAGGGTTTTAAAGACCTTTTACGCTTGAATTCACTTTTTACAATTTCCGAGCGGTTATTAAAAAAGGATAAGAGAGAACTTTTAACCGCTATGATAGATAGTAACCGCTTTTTATTTGAAACAGATATAACGCGTGAATATGTAAAGCCAAGAGAAGTTAATCCTCTTTTACGCTTAATTTCTCTTATCTCTTCTGTAGCTGAATTTACAGAAATTCACCCAGACACATTAAAAAAACAACAACAGATAAACTTTAACGGCTATGAACGAAACATATTTCTCCCGAACTGAACTTTTAGTTGGGCAGCAAGGTATGCAAAAATTAGCTCAGACCTCTGTGGCAGTTATTGGTTTGGGAGGAGTTGGTTCTTATTCTGCAGAAGCTTTAGCCCGTTCCGGAATCGGGAAATTGATACTGATTGACTTTGATGTAATTGAACCTACAAATATCAACAGGCAGATTTTAGCTTTGCAATCCAACATTGGCAAGCCCAAAGTAGAATTAATGCAACAGCGGATTCTGGATATCAATCCTAAGGCAGAAGTGATTATCTATCAGGAAGTTCTGGATGAAAATAAGCAGGATAGCTTACTTGCGGGAGCAGAATATTGTGTGGATGCTATTGATAGTTTGAGTGCCAAGATTAGCTTATTGGAATTCTTGCTTAAAAATGAACGCAAATTTATCAGTGTAATGGGAGCAGGAAATCGGTTAGATCCTTCGCAAATTCATATTTCTACTATTGATAAAAGCTACAACTGTCCCTTAGCCAGAAAAGTAAGAAAGCTGCTAAGCAAAAAAGGTATAAAAGGAAGTTTCCCTTGTGTTTATTCTTCTGAATTACCACTGAAAATAGCTGAAGATAATGAAGTTACCGAAGCAGAAGATTTATTACAGGTAAAACAGAGAAAGGTTATTGGTTCTATCAGTTATCTACCTTCAATAATGGGATTGATGGCTGCGTCTTATGTAATAAGGGATATCCTAAAAGATTGAAGTAGTTCTTCCTGATAAAAAAAGAAGAAAAACATCTTATAGTTCCTTAGTAACCAAGCTTTTTCGTTACCGTTTAATTTTAGGCAACGAATTAAATTACAGGAGGTGGAACGATGAGGACATCGTTCTTCAGGGAACAAAGTGTTGAGCAAATTGATATGCTTCAGGGGTATCAATATCTATCCACTGATTTGCTTTATCTAAAGTAATTGCTTTTATGCGCTTTAAGGTTATCAGTTCCGAAATCGCATTGCTGATAGAGTCCTTCCCTTTAGCCATTGCTTTTTCCACTGCTGTAAAGAAATCCGGTTCCAAACGAAATATTCCACAATCCAAGGCATTATAAGTAGTCAGTTCTTTGCCGATAGCAATTATGTAATCATTTTCTGTCTGCACTTTTGTAGCGTCATCCAGATCAAAGTTTTCCGTTATAAAAGGGTCCACTAAAAGCAGGTTAAGGCGTTCCGGAAATTCGGCTATCTTTTTTAGGGCTTCTACTTTTACCAGGTGGTCAGACATAGAAAGGAGAAAGGGCTCATCCTTTATATAATCCTTTACTTTATAAACCGAAAGGGCATTTCCTTTGTCCCACTCAAGGTTTTCTACAAAAGTTACCGGTAAGGCGGGGGGATTTTTCTGCAGGTATTCAATTATATAGTTCTTCTTATACCCGATAACCATTATCAGTTCTGTAATGCCTGCATCTTTCAGGTGTTCAATAATAGTGGATAGGATAGTTCCGTTTTGATAGGGAAGCAGGGTTTTAGGAACTTGTTTTGTAGTTTGCCAGAGGCGACTGCCAATTCCAGCTGCAATTATTACTGCTTGCAAGATTTACGCTCCATTTTCGTGACCCCCTTCAGAGTAAAGCTCTTCCATTTTTTCAACAAAGCGGATACTGGCTTTTCCGTCCAAACCGTAGAAATACTTTTGGCGGTATTCATCTGCCTTAGCAATCATATCCAAAGTAGGATTAAGGGCTGTAGCGATTGCTTCAGGAAGTTGTTTCCCGTTTTGGATATGGGGAAAAGCACCTTTTAAAAATTCCCGGTTATCAATTTCCAGCAGGGGTTGACCGTCTGAATGATTCAGTTTATCGCAAGCAAGGTCATAAACAATACCGAATTTATTCAAGGCAATAAAATCAAAAACCGTGCTGGATGCCTCACTGATAACAGTATCGGCGGCAGCATAATAGGGAACGATATTAAATTCCGTAAAAGGCAAAAGCACTGAATGAGGATATTTTTTCACGCGTCTTTCAAATATCCGGTGTTGTTTATGCGGGGCATATTTTCCCATCCAGCTGTAGGGATGAAGTTTAATAATCAGATTATAGTTCCTGGTTTGTTCAAAGATGTCATCTTTAATTTCATACATACAGGTTGGTTTATAAGTTGGAGCAAAAAGCACTGTTTTTTTAGCGGGATCAAGATTCCAGCGTTGTAACACCTCTTCCCGCTTAAATTTACCCTGAAAATAGTAGTCCAGTTTAGGCAAGCCGATTAAATGGACTTCGCTTTTTCCCAAATAGGGGCATTTTAACAGGGATTCAACTCTATGCTGTCCTTCCACAAAAATCTGGTATTTAACTCCGGGAGAACGAGCTAAGTTACGATAGAGTATATTTTTAATGCCTGTTCCGTGATTCAGAAAAATCAGCAGTGTTTTACCATAATCCTTTGCATTGCGAAGAGTATCCCCGGAAATAACAATATCAAATCCAGTTGTCTCTTGTGTAAAGCGATAGCCGAGTTTTTTCCAGTCCTCAGTTATTTTGTTCCGATAGGGAAATTCAAACCACAAATATTTGATTTTTTCCATATCCAGCGAAAACCAAACATCGTATTTGGGGTTATTCAGAAGCAGCTCTATAATAGGATCAAAGGCGGACTTATGATAGGCATAGCCAATTCTGAAAAGGAGTTTTATCTTCTTCATTGCCATTTAGAACAGTTTTAATAATTAAAATAAGTATGGAGACAAGCTCCATACCCATATTTTACATTTCGTTATAATACTCCAAACCCAGATGCGTAATCAGGTCTTCTTTCATCATATAGCGCAAAGTATTTTTCAGTTTCATCTGTTGAATGAAAAGGTCGTTTTCGGGATAAAGCCCGGGAGCAGTCATAGGGGATTTCCAAAAGAAAGAAAGCCATTCCTGAACTCCAAACATATCACAACGCTGTGCCAAATCCATAAAGAGAATTAAATCCAGCAAAACAGGAGCAGCCAGAATGCTATCTCTACACAGGAAATTGATTTTAATTTGCATCGGATAACCGAGCCAGCCAAAAATATCTATATTATCCCAGCTTTCTTTATTATCGCCACGCGGAGGATAATAATTGATACGGACTTTATGATAGAGGTCTTTATAGAGCTGAGGATATTTTTCCGGTTCCAGAATTGTTTCCAGCACCGAAAGCTTGCTAACTTCTTTGGTCTTAAAACTTTCGGGGTCATCAAGAACTTCTCCGTCTCTATTACCTAAAATATTGGTAGAAAACCAACCGTGAATACCAATCATTCTGGCTTTTAGCCCGGGAGCGATGATTGTTTTCATCAATGTTTGACCGGTTTTAAAATCCTTACCGCCAACGGGAACTTTTTTCTCTTCCGCCAGTTTTCTAAAAGCCGGAATTTCCAGATTAAAATTCGGAGCACCATTGATAAAAGGAATTCCCATCTGCAAAGCGGCATAAGCATAAATCATTGAAGGAGCGATTGCCGGATGATTATCCCGCAAACCCTGTTCAAAACTTTCCAAAGTATTATGCACCGGGTTGGCTTCCAAATAGACCTCAGTGGAGGCAGCCCAAGCCATCACTAACCGACTGCAATTTTTTTCTTCTTTAAAGCGTTTGATATCTTCCATCAGTTGCTGAGCCAAATCCATTTTATTATCGCCGGTTTTAACATAAGTGCCGTGTAATTTTTTCACATAGTTATTATTGAAAACCGCCTTTTGGGGCTTCAGAGAACGCAATTCCGGCTCAATTTTATCCAGCAGTTCTTTTTCCAAAACTCCGGCTTTTAATGCTGCTTCATAAGCATCATTAGGGAAAATATCCCAAGCCATAAATTCCAAATCCTGTAAATTAGCGAGAGGCACAAAGTCCTTTATTAACGGGGTTCTATTTTCAGTTCTTTTTCCTAAGCGGATAGTGGACATCTGTGTAACCGAACCAAAGGGTTCCGCAATGCCTTTTTTAATTGCTTGAACGCCAGCTACAAAAGTTGTACTTACAGCGCCTAAACCTACTAATATAACGCCAAGTTTGCCTTCTGCCTGTTTGATTTCATTACCTCTAAGCATTTTTTCTCCTCTTTAGTTGCTTATTTTTATCCAGTAAATATATAAATGCGTAGGTGTCAAGCACAAATGTTTTCACCGCTGCCCTCCTATTTTTAGAATTTTTGTTTTAGCTCTAAACCGAGCTTCAGCTTTGGCAGTTGAAGGCAAAGATGAGATTTTCTGTTGCCTATTCATCTCGTTGCATCCACAGAAAGGTCGGGAAAGAGTTAAAACAAAAATCAAAGAGTTCCCGGAATTTTTCCCATAACCCTCCGATATGACTCTCGTATCGTTCCCGTATCGCGATATGGGAACGATACGGGAATCTCATCTGCCGCATAAGGCAAAAAAGCAGGAACTGAAAAACAAATATTACGGAAGAAATACATTATAAGTTAACCAAATTTGGAGGAACTCTGAAGGTGTGCTAAAAAAGCTTGACGAAATATTTTATATATGCTTAAAGGTTTTTTTTATTAACATAACTGCTAAAAGAGGGAAAAATGAACGCCGATGTGATTATCATTAATATCAGCCAGTTAGTTACTCTTGCCCATAATAATGCCCCCCGCCGGGGAAAAGAAATGGAAGAAAACTCTATTGTTACCAATGCCGGAATAGCCATAAAAGGTGGTAATATAATAGAAATTAACGATACCAGGGCAATTGAAAGAAAATATCCTGCTCCCGAACTTATTGATGCTCAGGGGAAAATTGCCACTCCGGGGTTTGTTGATTGTCACACTCATCCCGTTTTTGTGCATACCCGCGAAGATGAATTTGCTATGCGGCTACAGGGGAAAAGTTATGTGGAAATTGCCTTAGCTGGAGGAGGTATTTTAAATACTATCCAAACAACAAGAAATGCTGATGAGGATTTGCTTTTGGAACTGGCAAAAAAACGCATCCTGAAAATGATTCCCTTAGGAACCACAACTCTGGAAGCAAAAACCGGTTACGGACTTAATACCGAAAGCGAATTGAAACAATTGCGGGTGATAAAACGCCTGCAAAAAGAACTGCCGATTGAGATTGTTCCTACTTTTTTGGGGGCGCATGAATTTCCTGAGGAATATAGAAATAACCATTCCGGTTATGTAGAACTGCTTTGTAAAGAAATGATTCCGGCAGTTGCGGAACAAGGAATAGCGGAATTTTGCGATGTTTTTACGGAAGCGCATACTTTTAATCTTGAGGAATCCCGCCAAATACTTTCCTGCGCTGCAGAACACGGACTTAAACTAAAAATGCATTGTGATGAGATTGAGCCCATTGGTGGCGCAGAACTGGCTGCAGAAATGAAATGTATTTCTGCTGACCATTTGGGTTCTACTGATGAAAGAGGAATTGAAGCCCTTAAAATGGCAGGAGTAATCCCTGTTTTATTGCCGGCAACTTTATTTTCCTTACAGAGCAAAAAATATGCCAATGCCCGACTGATGATGGATTTGGGGCTTCCTATAGCTCTTGCTACGGACTATAATCCCGGCAGCTGTAACTGTGACAGTATGCAGTTTACAATGTCCCTTGCCTGTTTAAAAATGGGTTTAACTCCTGCAGCAGCTTTATGTGCAGCCACTTTAAACGCTGCTTATGCATTAAATAGAGGCAATCAAATCGGCTCTTTGGAGGCAGGAAAAAAGGCAGACCTTATTTTATGGGATATTCCAGGGATAAATTTTATTCCCTATCATTTGGGTTCTTCCTATGTGGACCTGGTGCTAAAATGCGGAAAGACAATTTATAAGGCAAATTAAATGCCGGAGACATCTCTAAACAGTTATCAGGTAATTAGAACCGTGCACAGTTCTTTAAGGTTTTCTATCTATCTGGCAAAACAGATGGAAACCGGAACTACTGTGCTAATTAAAACACCTGATCCACAACGAGTTAACGATGAACTATTGAAACAGGATTTAGTTAACGAAGCCAATGCCCATCTAAAACTTAGCCAGCCACGAATTAGAAAGGTCTTTGAAATTAGAGAAGAAAAGGAAACTGCTTACCTGATTGGAGAATACATAGAAGGAATGTCTCTTGCCTCTTATCTGAAAATAAACTTTAATTTGCTTACTCTGAAACAAATCCTTTCCTGGCTGCAAGAACTTTTAGAAGCACTTATTTATGCTCATAAACAGGGCTGCGTTCACCTGAATTTGAATCCTTATAACATCATTGTGGATGATAATGACCACCTGAACATAATTGGTTTCGGGAAAAACCAAAATGCCTGTAAAACCGCGATGGAAAAAGATGGCAGTTACCATCCGCTTTTATATGTTGCTCCGGAACTTTATCAATCGGGAGTTGCACTTCCTCAAGCCGACCTATTTTCTTTTGCTGTAATTGCTTATCAAATGCTTTGCGGAGTTGTGCCCTGGCGGATAGACCTGCAACTAAGCCCGGAAAAACAAAAACAGCAATCCCTCTGCCGGGCTGTAATTATGCCGGAAATAATGCATAAAGAAGTTCCGGACTGGCTTTTTGCCGCTTTATTGCAATGTTTGAAACTTGATCCCCATCTGCGGTTTTCCAATGCGGAAGAGCTTTTGCAGGTTTTTAATAAACAGGAAAACTGGCTGCCGGAAGAGGTTGAGAAGGTTGAAAAGGTTGAGGAATTTGAGAAGGTTGAGGAGGTTGAAAAAGTTGAGGAGGTTGAGGAAGTTGAGAAGGTTGAGGAAACTTCAAATAATGGATTGCTGAATTCAGATGCGGATAAAACAAAGGAAACAAACACAATAGATACCCCCGCTACTTCTTACGAAAGTGAAATTGCCCTCCCCCAAGATTTGCCTGTTGCCGATTTGGCAAATAAGCAAAGCTTACCTCAAAAAGTTGATGCTCCCGGTCTCTATGGCAAATCAGAAACTACCATCTCCAAAACCGTTCCTCCTCCAATCCCGCCTGCAATAATAAAGGAAACGACAAAACTGAAAAAGGTCTTTAAGGTTCTCATCTGGCTATCCGTAATAATTTTACTTTTTGTGATTGTAAAATATATCGCTTTTGGCAACCGACCCAAATTTACTTCCGTGGCTGATAGCACTCAAGTGGAAATTTCGGAAGAACCGCAAAACAAAAATTTGCCGATAGCAATGGTTTTGGTTCCTGCCGATACTTTAGTGATGGGGGATATTTCTCCCGAAGCAGAAGATGATGAATTTCCTCTTTTAACTATTGGCATTTCTGCTTTTTATATCAGTAAAATGGAAATCAGTCAGGCAGAATGGATGATGGTTTTTCCCAAAAATCCGGCTCATAGCAAAGACCCTGAATTACCTGTGGAAAATGTTAATTTTTACGATGTTATTGACTTTTGCAATCAGAAAAGTGTTCTGGACGGCTTTGAACCCTGCTACGATTATTATGATGATAAAGTGGTCTGTAATTTTTCTGCCAATGGCTATCGTTTACCTACAGAAGCAGAATGGGAATTTGCTGCCAAAAGTGGAAAAAGAGATAACTTCTTTGTTTATAGCGGTTCTGATCTGGCTACGGAAGTTGGCTGGTTTAGTGAAAATAGTGATGCTCAAAGCCATCCCTCCGGACAAAAACAACCAAATCAACTGGGAATTTATGATCTGAGCGGAAACATCTTTGAATGGGTGTGGAATTGGTATGCGCCGTACAATTCACGCAAATATGACCCTTTTACTGGACCGGATAAAGGAACCGATAAAGTTATTAGAGGCGGTTCATGGTATCATAATGCTTCCGAAATGAGAGTTACGAACCGTAATTTTGCCAAGCCCTATACAAAAAATGCCTATCTGGGTTTTCGGGTGGTGAGAACGAAAAGTATGTGAGTTCAAAGTTCAAAGTTCAAAGTTCAAAGTTCGGAGTTCAAAGTTCGGAGTGCAAAGTTCAAAGTTCAAAGTTCAAAGTTCAAAGTTCAAAGTTCAAAGTTCAAAGTGCAAAGTTCGGAGTTCAAAGTTCGGAGTTCAAAGTTTGTTAGGGTATTCTGGATACAAAAGGATAACTTCCATTTCTTCATTTCTGCTTGACACCAAACGGCTTATCTTGGTTTAGGTTACATTTACTAAACAGGAGAAAAAAAAAGTGGAATACACCGATTATAAAAAGACAGCCCTGGATATGATAAACCAAATTTCTGAAATTCGGAGGTTACTTTGATCCGGAACCTAAAAAGCAGGTTATAGCCGAACTGGAACAAAAAATGAATGCTCCCGATTTTTGGTCGGATCAAACAAATGCTAAAAAAGTTAGTAAACAGCTTTCCCAACTGAGAGATGAACTGGAGCATATAAAAAATCTGGATGCTATGAAGGGAGAACTGGAAGCATATATAACCTTACTGGATGAGGATTTCAGTGCTGAGTTACTGGAAGAAGCAGTTGCCGAACTTCCCTGGTTGCAAAACTTTATTGCCAAAGCCGAAATTGAATGCTATCTGAACGATAAATACGATCACAACGATGCTCTGCTGACAATTCATTCCGGTGCCGGAGGAACGGAATCTCAGGATTGGGCTGAAATGCTGTTACGAATGTATGCTCACTGGGCTGAGAAAAATAATTACAGTTTCAATATCATTGATTCTCTGCCGGGTGAAGAAGCAGGACTTAAAAGTGTAAGTGTTGAAGTTAAAGGAGATTATGCCTACGGGATGTTAAAAAGTGAGATTGGTGTTCACCGCCTGGTGAGAATAAGCCCTTTTAACGCTCAAGGGAAAAGACAGACCTCCTTTGCCTCGGTTTTTGTGTATCCGGAATTTGATGAAGAACCGGAAATAGAGATTGACCCTAAAGACCTGAAAATAGATACTTTCCGCTCCAGTGGAGCCGGCGGACAACATGTGAATACCACCGATTCTGCCGTGCGGATTACTCATCTACCTACAAATATCGTAGTTTCCTGCCAAAATGAACGCAGCCAAATTCAAAATCGCGAAAAAGCGATGTCCATCCTCAAAAGCCGTTTATATCAATACTATGAAGAACAACGAGATAAAGAAAAACAATCCGTTGAGAATAGTAAAACGGAAATCGGCTGGGGTAATCAAATTCGCAGCTATGTTTTTCAGCCCTACCAAATGATTAAAGATCATAGAACTAACTACGAAACAGGGAATATAGATAAAGTGATGGATGGCGATTTGAATGATTTTATCTATGCCTGGCTGAAATATAACGCACAACAGAGGATAAATGGCTAAGCAGGATTATCAGGAATTGCTGAAAGAACTGGATAGAAACAAATTACCTAACCACATCGGTTTGATTATGGATGGTAACGGACGCTGGGCAAAAAAACGAAACAGACCTCATCTTTATGGCCATAGAGCCGGGGTGAAAGCTTTGCGACAAGTTGTAGAACTGGGTGTGGAACTGAAACTGCAATACTTGACTTTCTATGCTTTTTCTACGGAAAATTGGAACCGACCAGCAAAAGAAGTGCAAGGTCTGCTGAAATTACTCAAAGAGCAACTGAAAAAGGAAATTCCGGAATTGATGAAGCAGAATATCTACGCTCAATTTATTGGAACGGATGTTGGGTTGGAAGAAAATTACCGCAAAGAGATAAATTCCCTTGTGGCACAGACCCATAATAATACCGGGATGATCGTTAATTTTGCTTTTAACTATGGAGGTCGCCTGGAAATTATTGAGGGCTTTAAAAAGTTTATGACTTTGCACCCTGATGAATGGAAAAAACTAACTCCTGAGGAATTTGGAAATTATCTTTGGACTGCAGGTCAGCCCGATCCCGATTTGATAATTAGAACCAGCGGAGAAAAACGCCTTTCCAATTTCCTGATCTGGCAGGCAGCTTATTCCGAACTCTATATTACCGATACATTGTGGCCTGATTTTAATAAAGTGGAAATGATTAAAGCGCTTTTAGATTATGCCTCACGCGAACGCAGGTTTGGAGGCAGAAATGAATGAATTGCTAAAAAGAGTGCTGGTAGCCGTTATCTTAATTCCGGTTGTTCTTATTGTTCTGTATTACAGAGGGTTGCCTTTGGTTATATCCTTATTGCTGGTAGTTTTTTTGGGGTGCCTGGAATATATTCGGATGATGCATAAAGCCGGAGTTAACATCAATTATTTTTGGGTTATTCTCAATTCCCTTTTCTATTTGGCTCTAATTTATACTGAAGGGAAGGATTTACCGTTACTGTGGCTGGTTTTGCTGTTAGCTGTTGGGGAAACACTATTTACCTGGAATGAAGATAAATCTGTTCCCCGTTTGTTTGCTACCCTTTTTGGCTTTGTTTATACAGCGTTTTTTCCTGCTTTGATTGTGCGGGTGGGTCTATACTATGAGGAATATAATTTTTTACTTGCCTTAATTCTGCTAATTTGGTTTGTGGATTCCACTGCATATTTTGTTGGAATGAAAATGGGAAAACATAGAAATATAACGGCTGTCAGTCCTCGCAAGTCACTGGAAGGTTTTATTGCAGGAATTCTTGCGCCGTGGCTGATTTTGATTATATTATATGTTTGCAAGGTTGAAATCCTGCCTTATTCCTATTTGGCTGTTTTAGCTGTAGCGGCTGGAATTTTCGGTCAATTAGGGGACTTGGTGGAATCAATGTTTAAGCGATATTGTAAAGTGAAGAACAGTTCTAATCTGCTTCCGGGTCACGGAGGTATTTTAGACCGCTGTGACAGTATCCTGTTTGCAGGTTCTTTTTTATACTGTGCTTTGGAAATTTTAATTAAAGTGAGGTAACAACGATGAAAAAAGCACTAATTCTAATCGTTATGTTGGCTGCTACGGCAGCTATCTTTGCTCAGGTCTATGCTGTTGATCTCTTCTTTTCAGAATATGTGGAAGGAACGAGCAACAATAAGGCATTGGAGATTTTTAACGGAACGGGTGATCCAGTGGATTTATCCAATTATACCATTAAACTTGCTTCCAATGGAGGAACCTGGAGCACTACCAACACTCTTACTATGAGTGGCGTTCTGGATGATGGTGAGGTTTATGTGATAGCCAATTCAGGAGCCGAAGCATCTATTCTATCAATTGCCAATGTTACATCTACGGTTACTTATTATAACGGTAATGATGTAGTTGGCTTATTTAACGGAACTACCCTTATTGATATTATCGGTGTTTATCAACAAGACCCTGGAACAAGCAATTGGCCTGTTGCCGGAACTGCTTCTGCTACTGCAGAACATACTTTAATTCGGAAACCAACCGTTATTCAGGGAAATACTGATTTTATTGCCGGTGCCGGAACTAATGCCGATGATTCTGAATGGACTGTTCATCCTCAGAATTATTTTGCGGACTTAGGTCAGCATACTTTTGATCCGGGTGCTCCGCAACAAGCTGCCACGCCTACTTTTAATCCTCCTGCCGGGGTTTACGGCAATCCTATCAGTGTAACAATATCTTCTACAACGCCCGGAGCTACAATTCGTTACACAACCGATGGCAGTGAACCGGGTGAAACATCAACCCTATATTCTGCTCCCGTTGCTGTTGCCACTACCACTACTTTGAAAGCAAAAGCTTTTGCCTCGGGATTCAGCCCTTCTTACACTGCTACAGCCAGTTATATTTTCCCGGTGCAACTTGCCAATATTGCTGCTTTGCGTGCTGCGGCAGCTGATGGAACTACTATCTATCAACTTGCCAACGAAGTGATTCTTACAATGCAACAAAGCTGGCGTCACCAGAAATTTGTGCAAGATGCTACAGCAGCTATTTTGATTGATGACTATAACAGCATAATTACCACTCCTTATAATATTGGAGATGGAATTACTGGAATTACGGGAACTCTAAATCGTTATACAACAGGAATGCTGCAATTCTGGCCTGTAACAAATCCCGGTCCTGCTACTTCTACCGGAAATGTAATTATTCCCCAATTAGCTACTATAGCGGAAATTACTAACAATGCGGAAACCTATCAATCCCGTTTAATGCGTCTGGATAATGTTCACTATGCCAGCCCCAGCGGAGATTATGCAGCTCAAACCAGTTATGATTTAGTGGATGCTACGGGTACGATTGTGATGCGAACTCAATTCTCCGATGCGAATTATATTGGAACTCCCATGCATCAGGGTAATTTCAATGTGTATGTGATTGTAACTCAATATAACACAGCTACACAAGTTACTCCCAGAATGCTGAGTGATTTCAATCCTGTTGCCAATGATGATGAAGTGCATACTCCTTTTGCTATTCAGCTTATAGGCAACTATCCCAATCCCTTCAATCCCGAAACAACTATTCGCTTCAGAATGGAGAAAGCTGCTCCTGCGGAAGTTACTATTTATAGCGAAAAAGGACAAGTTGTTAAAACATTTAATTCTATTGCCACTGCCGGTATAAATAGTATTGTTTGGGATGGAAAAGATAGCAATGGTAATTCCGTTAGCAGCGGAGTTTATCTGTTCCGTCTAAAATCTGGAAGTTACAGCAGCACCAAAAAGATGGTTTTGATGAAATAACCGGAGGACTCTGTTCCTCTGCAAGAAAGTGTAGTCGGAGAACTCTGTTCCTCCGCAAGAAAAAAAAGGAGTTTCAGCGAGCTCCGACTACACTATAATGAGCTTTGATTAAATACTAAGACAGCATACTGACAACCTATTTTACGAAGGATAATAAAACCAGGATGCCGGTATGCTGTTTTACTATTAAGTGAACGATGCAAACACTAAAAAGAAAACTGTTGCTGATTACGGATTTATATCCCAATAAATTCAATCCGGTAAACGGTGTATTTGTTCAGCAGCAGGCAATTGAACTATCCAGGTTTTATCAGGTTCAGGTTGTCGCTGCCTGTGATAAAAATCCTTATATAATTTATCAACAGCAGCAGGATGGCTTTCCTGTAAAAATAATCTGCTATCCCTATTGGAGGAGATTTTTTTTAACTTCGCTGATTACTTACAGATTATTGGCTCTACCGGCAATAGAACGATGCTATAAAAGATTTCAGCCCGATTTAATTCACATTCACGATTATCGTCATATTCCGGAATTATTTTGGCTGAAGCCCTGGCTGAATAAGCTTCCTGTTCCCAAATATCTTACTTTGCATAATATCCGCACGCATCCACAGCGGTTGAAAAATAACCCGCGTTCAGGTTTTTACAGTTGGGCACTGAAAAGAACTTTAACAAACTGGAACCATATTTTTCCGGTAAATAATAGAATAGCCCATTGGGTAGAGCAATATAACCCTGCCTCTAAAATAACTGTTACCGGAAATGGGGTTTCAGAGCTGCAAAAGGTTGAGCCGCAACAAATAGAACCATATCGCACAATTCTGCGGGAGGGTTGTTTTCATCTTATCAGCATCGGAAATCTATTCACCGAGAAGGGTTTTTCCTATCTCATTGAAGCAGTGTCCATACTGAAAAAAGAAGGATTTTGCCTGCAGCTTGTTATCGCAGGGGATGGAGATAGAAGAAAGGAACTGGAGAATCAGGTGAAAACGAATAATTTGAATGCAGAAGTGATGTTCCTTGGCAGAATTGAGAATAATCTTTTAAGAAATATCCTGCCCTTATTTGATTTATTCGTTCTGGCAAGTTACAGTGAGACCTTTGGCATTGTTTTTCTGGAAGCGATGTTTGCCGGGTTGCCGGTTATCGGAATACAGAATGAAGGTATTTTCGGTTTAGCAGAGGATGGCAAACAAGCTCTATTTGCTGAGCCCCAGAACAGTGAAGACCTTGCCCTGAAAATTAAATTGCTGCTTACGAACCAGATTTTAAGGCAGGAAATTGCCCAAGCAGGGCAAAAGCTGGTGCAAGAGAAATATATGCTTAGCGAGCTGATTCAAAGAGTGATAAAAGTGTATGAACAAAAATAAGCTACTGATGATTATCAATGAATTTCCACCTACGGGTCAAAGCGGTGTGCAGAGACCTCTAAAATTCGTTAAATATGCTGTAAGAGCCGGATGGGAGGTGCATATTATTGCTCCTGAAAAACCGGTGAGAAAGGTGGTAGATTATTCGTTGCTGCAGGAAATCCCTAAAGAGGCACATATTTACCGAGTTGGCGGTTTGGGTATTAAGACCCCGGATGAAAGCAAAATGGTGAATGCCCGCTTTAAAGAAACGGCTCCTCCTTCAAAGATAGAAAGAGCATTTTGGGGTTTAGCAAAGCTGATAAACGATGTGCTTTTTCCTTACGATAAACAAATCGGCTGGATGCCTTTTGCTTATTTTGTTGCGTGTAAGGTTATTAAACAGCAGCAGATTAGAAATGTTTACATAACTGCTTTTCCCTATTCTGCATTTTTGGTAGGAATTGCCCTGAAAAAGAAGTTTGGTCAGAAGATTTTCTGGGTAGCGGATTATAGGGATTCCTGGCAATTCGGACCCCTGAAAGAGAAACTGGTTTTACCTTTCCGCTTAAATAAAATCAGAAAAACAGATGATAAGATTCTCGCAACCTGTGATGCAGCTGTTTTTGTTACCCCGGAAACCCGATTGCAATATATAAACAAGCATAGCTGGCTGCAAGAAAAGTCCTTTTATATATCCAACGGTTATGATGAAGATGATTTTAAGGGTATTGTGCCGAAAAAGTTTGATAAGCCGACACTTGTTTTAATGGGCAAGTTAACCAAGGTTTATGGTTCTCCGTTAAATTTACTGAAGGCACTGGAGGATTGCTTACCGCATAATTATCAGGTAATTCATATAGGCAACATAGATAAAGCTATTTTACAAAGCATTGCTGCCTCCGGTTATACGAGCTATAAATATCTTGGCTATCAAAAACATAGTGAGGCAATTGCTTATTCTCTGGGTGCGGATGTCAATCTGATTATTCTATCGGACAGCCCCAGCGCTAAATATTGGTATCCGGGTAAGCTCTTTGAACTTTTACGGTGTGGCAAACCTATTCTGGCTTTAGGACCCCGGGAAAGCAATCTGGAGAAAATATTAAACGAGACCAAACGCGGTAAGTATGCCTATATTAATGATAAAGAACAAATAAAAACCCAAATTATGAACATTATGCAAAAACCCGCTCAGTTTGATAACTCTCCTGAAACGATTAAACAATATTCGCGGGAAGAACTCTGCAGGCAGCTATTAGCAATTTATGAACAATGTCAATCCAGCAGTTCCTGAACGCGTTTAAATACCATATCCGGAGTGAGCTTAATAAGACAATTTAGCGCGCACTTTGGTTTCTTTTTCTTATCTCTGCAGGGAGCGCAGGGAACAGGATAACGAATTACATAGCTGTTTGGAGAAAAGGGAGCCGTTTGCAATTCGTTGGCAGGACCGAAAATAGTTAAACCCTTTATTCCAAAGCAGGAAGCAATATGTCCCAAACCGGAATCGGTATTGATAAAGAAATGCAGGCGGGAAATTACAGTTGCCACATTTTCCAGAAGAGCATTTTGTAAAAGCAGGGCATTGGTTTTTGCCTGAATAGCTTTTCCTACTTCCAGTTCATCGGGTCCTGCAATAATCAAAACAGGATAAGGATAGCTCTCTTGCAGTTTTTCAATTAGAGCAATAAAATATTCTCTGCTCCATCTTTTATATTTATTTTTAGCCATAGAGCCGGGATGGATGCCGATAATCTTTTTTCCTGTCAGATTGTTTTCAGCCAGGAAGTTATCTGCCCACTTCCCGTTTTCCTCAGTTAAATGAAAATAGGGGAAGAAATTAAGCTCGTTTCTGCGGGAAAGTGCCTCTTCCCAGGAAGGTAATTTCAGGAAGGTCTGCCATAAAGCATAATTATTTTGCGTCCGGGAACGATTTACCTGATATTGAGCGTAAGCCGATAAACCAGGAAAGCGAATTTTGCGGTATTCACCAACCCTTATATCTGCCTTCAGGAGAAACATAAACAGCCATTGTTTCCAAGGTGTAACTCCTGCAGAAAATAGCACTGCTTGATATTTTTCCTTGCGAAGTTGGAAAAGAGCAGGTAGCAGTAAATTTGCTTTCCAACCTGTAAAATGAATTTTGCTGATAAACGGAGCATTAGTTACAGGAATGGCAGCGAACTTGGGGAAACAAAGAATTTCCAGTTCCAGCGCAGGAAACATTGTCTTTACTAAACGCAGAACAGGAGTTAGCATAATCATATCGCCAATGCCCCAAGTGTGAATCAGTAAAACTTTACCTTCTGTAATTTCTTTCAAGGTAACCTCTTAAGCCGTTTTATGAGTTAATTTTCTCAAAACACCTTTTCCTTCGGATATTATCTCCTCTCCCAAATCCGTTATATCTTTCCAGGTAGGCAATAAATAATGTAACATTCTACCCTTGCTATCCTTTTGTTCAAAATAAATAATCAGGACTAACCAAAGAAAATAGGAGAAACTTGTGCTGAGAGCGGCTCCGTTAATTCCCATAACCGGAATCAACCACAAGTTTAAGCCGATATTTACTAATAAAGCAACCGCGGGAAGGATGATACTGATTACAGGAAAGCCCTTGCTATTCAGATAATTATTGAATAGCGAACCAAAGCTTAAACCGTAAACGGCAGGCATTAACCAAATATATACATAATATACAGGCACGAACTGTGCTCCAAACATTATCCGCATTATAAATTTGCCCAAAAAGCCAAAGCCCAAATTTGCCAGAGTGATAAAGAAGAAGAACAAAAGCAAGGTCTTTTTCAACAGCAACCATTTGCTGACATCATCTTCAGTATCTGCAAGCTTTACAAATAACAGACCTCCCACCAGGTTGGAAGCAATCTGAATAAAATCTACAATATGGGCAGCCATTGAGTAGATTCCCACTTGCGTGAAACATAAAAAATGCTTGATGATTACGATATCAGCCCTAATCAGCAACATAATAAACAGCGAAGAAAGAAAAACCCGAAATCCATAGCTGTAAAACATCTTAATCAGTTTCAAATTGAAGCTCTTAAAATGGAGAAGCCAATGATTGCTGAAAACAAGATATAATATACTGCAGCCAAAACCCGTTACGGTAAAAATCATCACGGCATTAATTCTATCTACTTTTAACAAGGCAAAATAGCCAATCAGCAAGAGAACAAGAAAGATGGCAGAACTTAAAAAATGCGCCAGGGAATTCTGTAAAATTCTATCCATTCCCATAGATATTGCCTGTAGTTGCATAAATGCTTTATTAAAAGAAATAAACATAATTAGCAGAATTATTTTGGCTGGAGTGAGAGGATACCCGATCAGCTTATTCCAAAAATCTAAAAAAATCACCCCTAACGAGATGAAAATCAGCAGTTCCGCAATCAGGGTAATAATTGTCCAGCCAAACATCGTGGGCAATTTTTCCGGATATTTACGCACCAAATAGGGATAGCTTCTAAAAATTCCCAAATCCAAAATCATCCAGACAAAACTACCTATAGTAATCAGATAGCTGTATTCACCCTTTAAAGTTACACCCAAATATCTGGCACTTATCCAGCTGATTAAAAAGGAGATAACCAGGATAATTATCCTGAAACTGCCACTGGTAATGATATTTTTTTTCAGGTTTATCTGGGACATTTTTCTCTATTGCCGCAATGTATAATTTTGTGTCCATTGTAATTCATAATGCCAAAAAGCTTATGTTGCCCTTTTTGTCAAATGGAAAACCTTTGCTATTAGGACACAGAGAATACTTAGTGAACTGAGAGATATGGATTTACAGGTAAGAAACAGTTACAGGAGAAATACCTTTGCCTCTATCACCAAATTTTGGCAGCGAGAACTTGTCACGCGTGTTTATTATACTTATTTTATTACTTGGAACACCCGGTTTGCCGAGAAAAAACAGCAAACAGCGGACTTAATTTGCTTGACAGTTAAGGGGCATTTTTTATCAGGAACTTTCAAGATAAACGCAATGCCCGTTTCAAAGAAAGCTTAAGATAAAGGACGGTAAATGGCGATAGCAAAAATAGTATTCTGGGTTTCGTGGCTGCTTTTGGCATACCATCTTGTAGGTTACGGATTAAGCTTATATCTTATCACTTCTTTGTTCAAAAAAAAGAAGCCGGTAACTAAAGCACCGGAAGTATATCCTTCAATTACAGTTATTTGTCCTGCCTACAACGAAGAAAAGGTTATTGAGGCAAAAATTCAATCCTTTCTGAACCTGAATTATCCCCCGGAAAAAATAAAAATGATTGTAATATCAGATGATTCCACCGATAGAACTAATGAAATAGTCCAAAAATACACCAATCAAAACATTTCCTTAATCATTCAAAAACCGAGAGCAGGTAAACAAAATGCCCATAACCTGGTTTTACCTTTGCTGGATACCGATTTTGTTTTATCCACCGATGCCAACAGTATTTTTACTCCCGATTGTGTAAAACTTTTAGTTACTAAAATGCTTTCCGATAACAGGATAGGTCTCGTTTCCGGCGAAGTGATAATGGTTAAAAGAGGCGAGCGGGAATCAGGAGAATCAGTTTATTGGAAATATGAAGCATTTCTGAAATTGATGGATTCCCGATTGAAAACCTTAATTGGAGCTAATGGTCCTATCTATTTAATTAGAAGAGAACTCTTTGGAAAAATTCCGTTAAACAGTCCGGATGATTTTGAACGCGTCTTAATTGCCCTAAAGCAAGGTTACATCGCTGCCTATGAGCCACAAGCCATCATTTATGAAGAAGTTACCGAAAGAGCAACGGAAGAAATAGCCCGCAAAGTAAGAATTATTACCCGTGAATGGTATGTTTTGCAACGCAATATAAAGTTATTAAACCCCTTTCGCTATCCTGCCGTAAGTTTTATTTTGTTTTTTCACAAAGTATTACGCTGGTTGTTTTTTGTTTTTGTATTGACAGGATTTATCAGTAATGCTTTTTTGTTGCAGTATTGCTTTTACCGGGTTGTTTTTATTTTCCAGGTAATTTTCTATCTGCTGGGAACAGTAGGACTTATAAGTCAGGAGAAAGGTCACCATATTCCTTTAACGGGAATTCCGGGATATTTTGTAGCGATGGTCTATTCTTCGGCTATAGCGTTTGTGAACTTCCTGCAAAAAAAGAAGATAAATTTATGGCAACCGGTTCGCTGAAGGAGAAAAAATGAATATTCTAATCACCGGCAGCAATGGCTTTGTCGGTTCCAACTTAATGCGGGAATTGGAAAAAGACGGGCATACCGTTTGCGGTATAGATATCAGTGAACATTGCGAAGGGGAAAAGCATCCGGAAACACAACTCGGCGATATTAGAAATTTGCAAGACCTGAACAGAATTTCTTCTGTCTTCGGGCAAAAGCATAACAGCCAATTGGAGCTGATAATTCATTGTGCAGCAGCTAAGAATGATTTTGGCATTTCCCGCCGGGAATATTACAGCCACAATAAATACGGCACCCAAACATTACTGAATTTTGCCACCGGGAAAGGGATTAAGAAATTGATTTACTTCAGTTCTGTTGGCGTTTTTGGCTATCCGGAAGGGAAAGCAAACGAGGACTCACCTTATAATCCTGATAGCGATTACGGGGCATCAAAACTGGCAGGAGAGCTGCTTTGCATCAAATGGCAACAGCAAAATCCGGAACGCGAACTTGTGGTTTTGCGTCCGGCAGCCATTTTCGGTCCCAATAATTATACCAATACCTATAAACTTATAGACACTTTACATAGAAGACCTTTTTTAACCGTCGGCGAAGGCAAGCATATTAAAACAATTGTCTCTATCTCTACAGTGATTGATATGACCCGTTTTGCAATGCAAAAATCAGCTGCCGGCTACCAGCATTATAACTGTATTGATGAGCCATATTTAACCCTCAAAGAATTGATGGAACTAATTTGTTCGCATCCCGGGTTTACCATGCCCCGCATAAAAATTCCTCTGCAGGCAGCAATTGGAATCGGTATGCTCTTTGATATCCCGGCTAAACTATTTTCCATAGACCTACCGGTTAATAGTAACAGGATGCGTAAATTGGGAACGGCAACTTATTTTACTGCCGAAAAAGCTAAAAGAGACGGCTTTGTGCAAAAAATTTCTCTGCAAGATAGCATCGCCGCAATGTGCGATTGGTATCTTTCAATAAATAAATAAATAAATTAACAGGAGTTCTTGGATGAAAACAGTTAAAATCGGTTTAATTGGCTGCGGTCGTATTTCCAAAAATCACTTAGATGCCGTAACTCAAATTCCCGAAGCGGAGTTTGTTGCCGCAAGCGATATTAGGGAAGAAAAAATGCAGGTAGTAGCAGAAAATTACGGCATTAAAAATCTCTACACCAACTATCGGGAAATGTTGGAAAAGGAAAATTTAAACCTCGTTTCAATTTGCACTCCCAGTGGCTTGCATCCTCAAATGGGAATTGAAGTAGCTAATCATAAAATCAATGTGTTAACCGAGAAACCGATGGCTACCAATATTGAGGCAGCCGATGATTTAATTAAAGCTTGCGACCAAAACAATGTGAAACTTTTCGTGGTAAAACAAAATCGCCTCAATTCAACTATGCAGCTACTTAAAAGAGCAATTGATAAAGGACGCTTTGGCAGAATTTATTTAGCCGAATCCAATGTCTTCTGGCAAAGACCTCAGGCATATTACGATGCCGAAAAATGGCGTGGAACCTGGGAATTTGACGGCGGTGCCTTTATGAATCAGGCAAGTCATTATGTGGATGCACTTTATTGGTTATTAGGGAATGTGGATAGTGTTATGGCTTACACAGCAACTATGGCTCGCCGCATTGAAGCGGAAGATACGGGTTGTGCTATCTTGCATTTCCGCAATGGGTTAATAGCAACTATCAATGTTACAATGCTAACCTATCCCAAAAATTTTGAGGGCTCCATTACGATCATCGGAGAAAAAGGAACCGTTAAAATCGGAGGCGTTGCCGTAAATAAAATAGAAAAATGGGAATTTGAGGATTACGATGACGATGATCGTATTGCTCAGGATGCCAATTATCAGCCGCCAAATGTGTATGGCTTTGGACATAATCCTTACTATCGCAATGTGATAGATGTCCTCTTAGGCAAAGATGTGCCCTCCACCGACGGCAGAGATGGCAGAAAATCCGTAGAAATCATTCAGGCAATATACCGTTCCGCCAAAACCGGAAAACGCGTCTCTCTGCCTTTGTAAAGTGGATATTCACTCTTATAGGGCAGGGTAATTTTTTATCCCAGGCAAGTTTATTTCCTGAAAAGCCAAATTCCGATTTGGCAGACGCTATTGGTATTTTTACTTTAAATCCAGATAATGCAGTAGTAACCCAATTCTACAAGAAATGTTTGGACTTACAATTTTCACTTGCCTTCAATGAAACCCCACTCTCACATTTTTTTTTCACTTATAGCCGCTCTGTAACTGGTCTCCAAACCGAAAAATAGTTAGTTCAAACAAAAAGCATACTCTCTGGTTACTTTATTCTTTTTCTGCTACCAAATATTTGTTACTTAGTTCCTGCTTTTTTGCGATATGCGGGGGATGAGATTCCCGTATCGTTCCCATATCGCGATACGAGAACGATACGGGATTTATATCGGAGGGTTATGGAGAAAATTTCGGGCTCCGAGGTTATGTAATAGTGGACAATGCAACCAAAAATTTTAAAAAAAACAAACAAGTAAAGGAGAAAAATAGGCGACACTTTTCTTTTAGAGTTGGGTTACTACTGCATTATTTGGGTTAAATCCAAAACCGCACTAAACTGTAAATGATAAATGGATAAAAGCAATAACCCGGCTTGCAAGATTAAATTTGTTTTTAATTCTGTTTGTATTATAATATTTAGTAAATCAAATACCCTAAAGGAGAGAGAAATGGATACAAGAGAAGGTATGCCTTTGTTGGGGGAGCGTTTCCCCGAAATGACCGTCGTTACTACTAAAGGTAAAATGATCCTTCCCCAGGATATGGAGGGGAAGTGGTTCGTCTTTTTCAGTCACCCGGCTGATTTTACCCCCGTCTGCACTACGGAATTTGTCGCGTTTCAAAAGCTGTATCCTAAGTTCAAAGCTCTGAATACTGAACTAATCGGCTTGAGCGTAGATCAGGTTTTTGCCCATATTAAATGGGAAGAATGGATTAAAGAACATCTTGGCGTAACAATCCAGTTTCCAATTATTGCCGATACCGGTGCTGTAGCCCGGCGCTTGGGTCTTATTCATCCCGGAAAAGGCACAAACACGGTCCGGGCAGTATTTATAGTTGATGCCAAAGGTATCATCAGAATAATTCTATATTATCCTCAAGAACTGGGACGCAATATGGAAGAAATTCTGCGTGCCGTAGAAGCTATGCAATTTTCTGATGCCAACGGTTGCTCTATGCCTGCTAACTGGCCTAAAAATGAATTGATTGGAGACAAAGTGATTATTCCAGCTGCCGCTACTGTTGACGATGCTAATGCTCGCATTGCTAAAATTAAAAAAGGAGAAATTGAGGGCTATGACTGGTGGTTTTCCTATCGGGATGCTAAACCGAAACAGGAGAAAAAATCTGCTGTTCAGCCCAAGGTCTCTCCTCGCACAAAAAAGAAATAACACCCTAAAGAGGCAGTTATTTAGCTGCCTCTTTTTTTTTACAAAAAAAATGGTTGATTGGTATTGCCGTTCTCAACCCCCTAAATCCTTTCAACCCTCTCTACCCTTCTGGTTTTCTTTTACCTCTTTGGAATATATATTGCTTAATTAATTACAATGTCAGCATTGATAAAAATATTGGATAGTATTTAAATATAAGGAGGTAACGATGAAAAGGCCTCTCCTGTTTTTACTGCTTATTCTTGCTTTTATGGCTTTGAATGCCAATGAACCGGTTCCTGTTTACAATTCGCAATTCCTGGTTTTTAATCAAAAAGGATTAACTTTGCCCAACGGGGAGATGGTTTTTTTCACCAGTGCTACCAATGAAAATGATATTGATATTGTGATGACCAGGGTAACTGTTACCGGTGAAGATGTTATATCCCAATCGTTTAACATAGCTAATACTGCCGGTGAAGAATATCTGGTGGATTTGATTTTAAGTTCGGACGGCTGTATAATTTATACCTATAATCTCCTGTTACCAGATACTGAAAGCTATGACTATGATTTATATATTCAAAAGGTCTCGCTAACCGGTCAACCCTTATGGGGCGAAACAGGAATTAATGTAACCCGGGCGTATAGTGATTATAAATTAACAGCCAATATGTCCGGAGGAGCATATCTTTTGCGAAATTGCTATTTAACTGGTAAAAATACACTTTTTGGCTGGAATTTTGACGCTCAAGGGAATAATCTCTGGCAAACGGAAACAATTTATCAAATGCCATCCTCCTATACTTTGCAACTATCCGATGCCCTTTGCGATCAGGCAGGAAATATTATTGTTAATATGTTTGAGAGCGTTTCTTCCGATAGTTATCAGTATAGCCACTTAGTTAAATTTTCCCCTCAGGGAAATGTTGTCGGCAACGATCCTTTGGTTTCGCAAAATCAATTTGCAGGTGCTTATAAACTGTATGGCGATCCAACCGGTAATTATGTTTTATGGAAATCCGCTCTTTCCAGTTTATCTTTGCAAAAGATGGATGCCTCGGGCAATCTGCTATTGCCGGAAACTGTCTCTTATTCGCTTAGTGAAAATGCGATTTCTCCTCATCTGGGATTTTGTTCTGATGGCAGTTTATATTATTGTGAAATGAGAAATTATCCTTTATTTCCTCTGATTTATAAATTAAATCCAAATTTACAGCCAGGTTGGACTGCTCCGGTGGAAATTCCTTTTTACTGGAATTATTATCTCAATACTTATGGAATTGCCACTGATAATTCTCTCTATCTATCTTATATTGATTATTTGAGTTATGTTGATAATGTAGATAATTGTGCTACAATGCTTACCTGCATCAATTCTGCTGATGGCAGTTTTGCTTTTCCGGTTACTTGTGTTTCCAATCAAATCTTTTATAAGGAAGCAGATAAAATTTTAATTTCTGCCGATAAAGCACTGGTATTATGGTATGATTTTACGGATGGGGATTTTGGAGTTAAAGGTCAACTGGTTAATCCTGCCGGAACAGTTTTGCTGGAACCGGAAGGAAGAACTTTCCAATATAAACACTCCGGAAGCGTGTTAAACTACAAGGTTGTGGATTTGCCCCTGGGTTCTTGCTATGTTTACGAGCTCAATAATCTATACACCAGAAAGAAACTCTACTGCCAAATTTGTGATGATAACCTCTCTCCCTTACTTGGAGAAGAGGGAATTGAACTAAATCCCGATTCCAACGATGCAGAATGGTTAAAAGCCATTATTAAAACACCCGAAAATCAGGTGGGAATTCTCTATCTTAGCCAAAACGCTCAGGATGTATTCAGTTTATATTATCAGGCGATAGATAACAACGGTTTATGCTTATTGCCCGGAAAAGGTATCCTGCTTAAAGAAACGGTTACGGATCAAGCTTATAATTATATGATGACCTGTGCCGATGGAGATATCCTTATTGCCTGGGAAGAAACTTATTCCCTGCTCTATAATAAAATAATTAGAGGACAGCGCTTACATAATAATGTTCCCCAATGGGATGCAGAAGGAAAAATTCTTAAGCAAAGCACTCCTTATGAATGCGGATTAGTTTATCTGGGTACAAACTACCTCGTTTATGAGGACTATAGTTATTATTATTCCTATTCCTGGGGAATTAGGAAATTGGATGCCAGTGGAGATCCTGATCCATCCTGGCAACTCACTGATTATATAACCAGCGGCACCCATTCTGATCTTATGCAATCTTGCTCACTGGCAGGTGATGAAATGACTGTCTTCTATATTAAAGAATTCATTTCGGGTTGGTATTCCAGGTATGATTTATATGCTCAGAAATATAATAGCCAGGGATTACCGTTATGGGGAAATTTGGGATTTCGCATATCTTCTACCCAAGGTTCACATCCCAATGTAGCAGGTGTTTACTATGGAGATAAAATATTATTTGCTCTAAGTGATTTCAATAATGCTGAACTATATTTCTCTATAACCTATAACCTTATAAATAATAACGGAACTATGAACTGGCAAAATATTGAACCCTTTTCTACTGAAGAGTTGTATGATGCTTATAATTTTAAGCTGGAAACTTATAACAACGATATAAACTCCATCCTTTGGCTGTCCGATCGCAGTGACAATGATTTTAAAATTAATCACTACTATATCCTCTCCGATGGCTCCTTATACTATAATACACCGGTAACACTTGATCAAACAGCTAAAAGAATTTCTAATTTACAGTCAGTGAATAAAGGAAGTTTCTCTCTGGCAACTTATTGCCGGAATAGATACTATATGGAATTGAAAAATTATCCTGAAGCGAAAACAAACTTTACCAGCGGAAAAACGGCGTCCTCGCCGTTTACTGGCAAACCGTTTGGTTACAGTAGTGAAGCGGAAAAAAACCTGTCCTCCGCTTACATCCCCAAAGGAATTAACATAAACTTAACTTCCCTCTTTACCTGTAAAATTCCTTCTGAACCGGTTGTAACAATTGACCCTCTGCTTACCCCTGAAACCCTATCCTGCTGTAACTACCCGAATCCCTTCAATCCGGAAACTACAATCTGCTTTGAACTATCTTCCGCAAACAATGTCTCTCTCCAAATCTATAACCTTAAAGGACAACTAATTCGTACCCTTCTTAACGATTACTTGCCTGCTGGAAAACAATCTCTTGTTTGGAAAGGAACCGATAACGAAAATAATCCCGTTGCAAGCGGGGTCTATCTGTATAAAATTAAAGCAGGTAAATACTCTCAAACAGGTAAAATGATGCTGATGAAATAAACAAGCCCTCTTTTTCGTAAACCGGCGCTTATTTACTAAAATACTTGGTTTCCACTTAGTAGAATAATGCTCTTATCCAGCTAAATTAAAAAATAATTTGCATATCTAAGGAGTTGGATTATAATATAATTATGAGAGGTTGAAGAGGCGCGAAGAGGAAAAAGATAAAAAAAGGGATTGACAAGAAAACAGCATTTAGAAATATGACGCAACCTGCCTTGCCGAGGCAGGGGGAAAAAGTTCTTTTAGTAAGAATATAGAGTGCGCAAGGGAGAGAGAAGCTCTTGTCAGTTTTTTGAAGTCATTTAGTAATGATGGAGAGTTCGATCCTGGCTCAGGACGAACGCTGGCGGCGTGGATTAGGCATGCAAGTCGAACGGTATGGACCTTTCGGGGTTCAGAGAGTGGCGAACGGGTGAGTAACACGTAGGTTATCTACCCTCAAAACGGGGACAACCCAGGGAAACTTGGGCTAATACCGGATGTGTGCAGAGCTTGTTTTTGCTGTTTGAGATAATCACGGAAGTGGTTATTGAGGGCAAGTGAGAGCGGGTTTTGCATAAAAGGTGGCGTAAGCTGCCGTTTGAGGATGAGCCTGCGTCCTATTAGTTAGTTGGTGAGGTAATGGCTTACCAAGGCGATGATAGGTAGGCGGCCTTAACGGGTGGTCGCCCACACTGGGATTGAGATACGGCCCAGACTCCTACGGGAGGCAGCAGTCGAGAATAGTCTACAATGGACGAAAGTCTGATAGTGCGACGCCGCGTGAACGAAGAAGCCCTTCGGGGTGTAAAGTTCTTTTATATGTGAGCAATGCCAGATAGGTGAATAGTCTGTTTGGAGCGATATTAGCATATGAATAAGCAACGGCTAACTCCGTGCCAGCAGCCGCGGTAACACGGGGGTTGCAAGCGTTGTCCGGAATTACTAGGCGTAAAGGGCAGGTAGGCGGATCTATAAGTTTAATGTTTAAGGCAACGGCTCACCCGTTGTACGGCATTAGATACTGTAGATCTGGAATACGGTTGGGGAAGACAGAATTCCTGGTGTAGCGGTGGAATGCGCAGAGATCAGGAGGAATACCGAAGGCGAAGGCAGTCTTCTAAGCCGTTATTGACGCTAAACTGCGAAGGTGTGGGTATCAAACAGGATTAGATACCCTGGTAGTCCACACAGTAAACGATAATCACTAGGTGTTGGGTTCGTAGAGAATTCGGTGCCGTAGCTAACGCGATAAGTGATTCGCCTGGGGAGTACGATCGCAAGGTTGAAACTCAAAGGAATTGACGGGGGCCCGCACAAGCGGTGGAGCATG